>NZ_JJML01000023.1 GCF_000775285.1 Neosynechococcus sphagnicola sy1
GTCTCTACAATCAGTGCAATCAGCCTCAAAACCGTTGTCACTAACGTAAGTATCGTCGGTTCAACCGATGGTTTGACCTTTGAAGCCTTCATTGCTCGCCACCTGGTTCCGAAACTTTGGAAAGGAGCTTGTGTGATTATGGATAACTACTCGATACACAACCATGACACGATCAGAAAGCTGATTGAGGACGTGGGTGCTAAGTTGATTTATTTACCTCCCTATTCTCCAGACTTTTCACCGATAGAAAATTGCTTCTCAAAGATTTAAAAATATTTTGCGGACGATTGGGGCACGCAGCTATCCCGATCTCGCTAATGCCATTGAAGACGCTTTTTCTCAAGTATCTTTGGAAAACCTCAAAAATTGGTTCACTCACTGTTGCTACTACGCCTCACAAGAGTGAAAAATGCTATAGTTCTCAGGTGTAAATAGCGGAAGAAGCGGAAAAAGTCGGCATACAACATGCGTCAGATGGGGATGCCCTTCTGGGTAAGGTGATCACCGGTCGCTAGACCGCTCTCCGAAAAGCTTACCTATGGGGCGCGGCTGACTCGGTCAGATACAACACCTGGTTTGGCAAAGGAGCAGCGAATGCCTGATCGAACGCTCGCCAGCACGATCTCCACTACCGCCACAACGATAGCCCTCCCCGATCGAAAGAGATGCTTGCCTTCAGAACTCTCTCCAACCTGAAACTCCTTGAGAGACTGGGCAATTGCAGCCACTTCATCCGGCATCAGATCCGATCCCTGTTCCCAGGGAATCTCTACCAGGAATTTCGCATTCGATTCAAAATACAACCGCCATTCCAGCGACGATGGCATCCGTTCCTCCTTCCAACCCGAACTGCCCCTCAACCAGAGAGTAAAATGTTTTTGGAATCTTCCCATGGAAGATATGAAGATATTCAGTTAGCAGTCAAGTCTGCACTTACCTCGTGGGTAAGCATAACATGCCATTTTAAAAGGCTTGCCTTCCATTCATCACCGCAAGTACATAAGTCGTATAGCAGTTACTGAGCTGAGGATATACCCATAAGGCCTTGAAAACCTTACTATACAAAGCCTTAAAAAATAGCGTTGTACTTCACCGAGAACAGAAACACTATACTCGTGATCAAATATCTTTCCTGCAATTGCATGACTTTTCGGTTGATGCCAGTGGGTTTCAATGGGATTCATTCATCTCAGGTCAATGTTTGAACCACAGGGATCACTGGAGAGGACTGGAGTCTCAAGTCACCTGCTGACCATTCCCAAAAGCTTCGCCGATGGAGAGGCGTAGCCCATTGGCGAAATCCCAGCCAGTCTGAGGACGTTTGCCTGCGAGTTGGAGGGTTTGGAGTAACAAGTATCCCCCTCCGGCTTGTAGCACTGGCCCGAGCCCCTTCACGATGTTAATAATGCTGCCCAGGGGTGCCTTCCCACCCATCGCTACTAGCTCTGGTGAGAATTCCAGGAACGCCTCTGGGAGTTGGGATGCAAGGTCAATTGGCAGATCGGGGTGCCATGGTAGGGTTGCCAAAACCTTGACTGCCTGACCGCGAAATTCTGCCACACAATGGGGATAAAACCCTCGGATCTGGTTATGGAGATCCAGTGCTGTCCGAGACCAATCGAGTAAATAGTGTTGCTTTTGAAGCAACGGCGCATAGGTCGCCTGGGAGTTATCCTGGGGGATTGGGTTTAAGACTTGCGCCTTGAGCTGCAACAGAGTCGTTTCTAGGAGGCTAGCACTGAGGGTGGCGAGCTTCGCTGCCAGATCCTGAGCATTGTCCAGAAGCCCGATGGTCGTATAACCTTTCAAGAGCATTGGCCCAGTATCCATCCCAGCATCCATCTGCATCGTAGTCACCCCAGTGGTGGTGAGGCCATCATAAAGGCACCATTGGATCGGAGCAGCCCCGCGATACTGGGGTAGAAGCGAACCATGGGCGTTGATACAGCCGAGGCGGGGTAGATCCAAAATTTCCTGGGAAAGAATTTGACCATAGGCGACCACTACAAAGGCATCGACAGCGGTTTGGCGGAGATAGGTGAGGGTTTCCCGATCTTGCTTCAGGCGTTGGGGTTGCAGAACTGGTAAGTTATAGGTCACGGCTAAGGCTTTTACTGGGGAGGGGATGAGTTCAGTTCCTCGACCCCGGCGTTTATCTGGCTGCGTTACCACCGCCAAAACCTGAAAATCTGGATGCTTTAAACACATTTCCAGACTTGATAGTGCATAGGCAGGTGTCCCAAAAAAGATCAGGTTCATAGGTGCAGTGGAGTCGAAACGTTAAATTATACGAAAATCTACTGAAAATTCTCCAGATTGGGATTTGCGCTGGCTGTAGGGCTTGCTATAGATGGAAGCAGGAGCTTTGACAGCAGGTTCCTGATTGATTATCCCCGGTTTGCCGGAACGGCTTCTGCCATGTATCAAGAATCGGTGCAATTAGATCCCCTCAACAGTCCCCATCCAGTGCCATGGAATTGGGTCCTCGCCAATCAGTCTGAGGCCAGTACCTCTGGGTTGACTCGGCTGTGTTCTTACCGCAGTCCAGCCTTGATGTCTCCGGATAGTCAATATGCAGCCTACAGTCGTATTCAAATGCAGGCTCAGCCTAACTTTACCCAGAGTCGAGTCAATAGCCAACTGTGCCTTGAGCAGCTGAGATCGCGGGATGTCTTGACCCTAGAGCCAACCTCGCCGTTTACGGAGTATCCGGGGCAAAAGCATGTTCAGAATCAGCCAGGAACAGTGGTGATGATGATCCCCATCGCCTGGTCGGCAGCGGGCGATCGCCTGTTGGTGCGCACCTTTGCGGCTCGTTTTGGTTCCGATCTGGCCTCGGACTATGCAGTGATTTGGGAACGCTCAACCCACCGCACCCAAACCCTCTCCCCCACCCAGATTTACTATACCCATGCCATTCTCTTGGGGTGGAGCCGTCGCCATGCCGAGCGCGTCCTTTTTCAGGCTGGAATTCTCGGACAAACCGAATGGCCGCTATGGACAGTGGAGCCGAGTGGTCGGACGCTAGTTGCCTCGGGGGACCAACCCCAGGTGTTTGGGCAGGTGGTGGATCAGCTGTGGTTTGGCTCTCAACTCCAACCGTAATCAGGGAGAGGGCAAACCGGAAGTCCCAAACCCTCGCCAGGGGCTGACCTGAAGCACTCCTTTAGGGGTAAATACCACCTTAAACGGAGCTAGGGGTTCTTGGGAGGTTGCCGCCGTCGGATTCTGGGCCAAGGTGGGTAGGGGCGTCTCTTGCAGATAGTCCGTTGCGGCTGAATTAGTGGGTTCTAGATGGGCGATCGCCCCCGTTGAGGTAACATCTACCCGAAAGATCAGATCCGTCTGGAAGGAGGGACGAATCGTCCACGCTTGGTCAATTTGCTTGTAGAGCTGCTGATTCAGGGTAGCGAGTTGGGTCACATCCGTAATTTCACGACCAACCGGGGCGATCGCCGCAGCCTGGGTGTGACTGGACCAGGGATAAACCCTCTACTCCCGCTGTGGGGTGAAACACCACCTGAAATTGGGCGATCGCCTCCGAGGCAGGAGTCCCCCCCGGTTGGAGGCAGGGTGACGAGATTGAGGAGGGGGGTATGGTTGCGTCTGCGCTAATGCCGCCGCCGAAATGGGTTTGTAGCCAACAATTTCGCCCTTGGGATTCACACTCACTTGGTAGGTCAAGTCTTCCTGCAAATCCGCTGCTGGTTTCCACGCAGCTTGCAGCTTGGTTTGGAGTTGCTGCCCCAGGGTAGCCATCTGCTCAGGGTCAGTGATGGCAGGGACGTTGGCCGGGGTAGCAGTCCCAGTGGCGGTCGGCTGATTGGGCGTCGGCGTGGCAGAACTCTGAGGCTGGGGTGTCAACTGGGAAGGGCGTTGAACCTGGGGGATGGGCACCCAGAACAGGGCGATCGCCGCCAAAGTTAAGCTCGTCACTCCTACGGCAGCAGGCACGACCTGTTGGGTCATGGGTTGACGAGCCTGGGCAAACCGCTTGGGGACAGGTGTCAACTCCAGGGTCAAATCCGGCAAAGTTTGGGTGTCAGCCAAGAACTGATCCACCGCTTCCACCAAGTCAAATAACTGCACCGTCGTCAGGGTCAAAGGCTCTGGGGGGGTGTTTCTGCTGTTGCAGGCAGGACGGTGAGGCGGTGGGTATTGGGATCAATTTTTTTCTAATTGCACCAATCTCTGGGTGCGCAACTGGGGAGCGCGGATGCCGCTGAGAAACTCCTGGGCATAGAAACTCACCGTGCTGCTCAAACTCACGAGAAACTTCCCGCCCCCGTGCCAGGGGGTCTAGGTTGTCCAACCAGACGACATTCGGCATTCAATAATACCGACATCACCGGGCGGACATCCGTCCCATTCAGTCCGCCCCCTATATCAGCCAAGCCCTGCAAGATCAACGTGCAGTTGGGGAGGCTATATTGACGTTGAATGGTCATAGTACCTCTCCATCGAATAAGCTCACCCAGAACCGTTGGGTGCCAGCGGTTCCCGTACAGAACAGCAACTGCCCCAAGAGCCGCAGAGCCAGCTGGTTTAAGTTGTCCTCAGAATTCAGGGCAATAATCTCGGAACGCCGGGGATTCATTCGTTGATTGAAGTGTACCCGGAAGCGCTCTAGGTAGTCATACAACCGAAAGTGATGCTCCAGGGATAAGTCTTTTTTCACTCAATTGTTGATAGGCCAGTAGTAGCTGCCGAATCGAAACGGTTAACCGTCGTGCTAACTGGCAGCTAACCACCACCAGGGCTTGGGCCTCGACCAAAGACAATGTCCGTCGTTGGCTATAACGCCGGAGTGGGTTGGTGCAGCGCAACCGCCAGAGCATCACCCGATTTTTGATGATATCTTGCAGTTCCAGTTCCCGAATCATCGCCAGGATCGCCTCCGATCCCCCCAAATCCAAGGCTTCAATTGCTAACAAGATCAGATCAACTTGTACCCGCACTCGGCGAGGACAGTCATCCGCAGGCAGATTGAGTGTGGGTAAACTCTTGAGAGCCACGGGAATTACTGGAGGGGGTGGACTATTTACTACCATTACACTCACGGAAACATCAGACATGCCAACAGATTGGGAGAAAGAAACAGCAAGCAAGCAGACAGGGGGGAAAGATTCAGGGGAAAAGGGCTGTATCTAGGATGGACAGTTCTGCACAGAATCCGTTCAGGTGGATGAAAGATTCAGCAGCATTCTACCGAAATCAGGATTCCAGCCGTTGAAATTGCCAGGTTAAGCTAACACAATTCATAACGCTTTCCTGAATACCATCAAACCCCTAGCCATGAGTATAGGATACCCGCTGATACTTCATGTCCTGTCCACAGCCGAAGTGAGTCTGTGAATCAGTTCCTGGCTGTCTGCATCTGTTGACCCAAGACCTAAGGTTTTACAGAGGGTTTAGTGTAAGATTGCTGCGATATATAGCAATGACACCCTAGAGTATCACCCCTGAAGGGAATCGTCCTGATGGCGATGGTCATTGACCTCGCTGCTCCTCGGTCCCTAGACCGCTCTCAGAGCATCGCGGCAATCCTCGTCAGTCAAGCTCTTGTTTTGATCGTTTGACATCACTTACCGACGCTATGGATCTTAAGTCTTTCATTCGCGACATTCCAGACTTTCCCAAACCAGGGATTCTCTTTCGGGATGTCACCACGCTGTTGCGCCATCCCCAAGCTCTGCGTTACACCCTGGATACCCTGGCTGAAAAGGTTTCTGAACTCTCGATCGATTATGTTGTGGGCATTGAGTCGCGGGGATTTATCTTTGGTACCCCCCTGGCAGACAAACTCACAGCAGGCTTTGTGCCGGTGCGCAAACCAGGCAAACTCCCAGCCGCGATCTATGCGGCTGAGTATGCCCTGGAATATGGAACCGACCGATTAGAAATTCACCAGGATGCTTTTGAACCCGGTGCCCGGGTGCTGATTGTCGATGACCTGATTGCAACGGGGGGAACTGCCAAGGCAACGGCTCAACTGGTGCAACAGGCAGGAGGAGAACTGGTGGGTTTTGGCTTCATTGTAGAACTGGCAGGATTGGGAGGCCGCCAGCAGCTCCCATCCGTGCCCATTACGACTTTAGTCACCTATTGAGGCCCAGCCATGACCGGAGGGGGGCTGGAGCAACTGTACCATCGATGGCTGGCAAGGGGGCAAGGGGTACTGAGGCTGGCAACGGATGAAACCATTGTCTATGTGCTGAAGCGGCTGGCGCAAGCCCTGCTGACCCTACTGCTGGCCTCCGCCTTGAGCGTTTTTTATCATCCAACTGGCTCCAGGTGATTATCTCGATAGCCTCCGCCAGAACCCTAAAATTTCCCCTGAGAATCTAGAGCAGCTTCGCCAACAGTTCGGCTTAGATCGCCCTTGGTTAGAACAATATGGCCGGTGGTTGTGGCAGATTCTCCGTCATGGCAATTTTGGCAATAGTTTTGTTTATCAACGGTCTGTGGCCTCCCTGCTGTGGGAGCGAGTACCCGCCACCTTATTGATAGCGATCGCCTCCCTGGTGGTCACCTGGGCGATCGCCATTCCCCTAGGGATCGTCGGTGCCGTGAATCAAAATCGCTGGTGCGATCGCACCTTACAAGTGCTGAGTTATCTGGGGCAGGGGTTCCCCAGTTTTGTGACGGCACTGCTGCTCTTGTTCCTGGCTCAAAATCTGTCGCCTTTCCTTCCCGTGGGAGGGATGACGAGCCTCGACCATACAGATTTAACGCCTCTGGGACAAGCCTTGGACATTGGCTGGCACATGATTTTACCCGTATTGGCTCTTAGCATTACTAGCTTTGCGGGCTTACAGCGGATTACCCGGGGGGAGTTACTGGATGTGCTCCGGCAGGACTATATTCAGACCGCTAGAGCCAAAGGATTGCCGGAGCATCGTGTGATTTATGTCCATGCCCTCCGCAATGCGGTGAATCCCCTCGTCACCCTACTGGGGTTTGAGTTCGCCAGTCTCTTGAGTGGGGCGTTTATCACTGAATATTTCTTTAATTGGCCGGGACTAGGGCGGTTAATTTTGCAGGCGGTGACGGCTCAAGATCTGTATCTGGTGATGGCGAGCTTGACCATGGGGGCAGTGCTGTTAATTGTGGGTAACCTCCTCGCAGATTTACTGCTGAAGGCAGTGGATCCACGAATTCGTCTAGAGGATTTGAATTAGCTTGGATTCCTAGTAAACATGCCCACTGTGGGACTGATCTTCAGCCAGATAGGGGAGGTTGGGGATCGCCAGGATGACGGCCAACCCTATTCGTTAGGAATGAACAGCTGCCAGTAATACAACAGCATGGGCTGAGATTCCTTCTTCACGCCCTTCTGGGCCTAATTTCTCATTGGTGGTGGCTTTGATGCCCACCTGATGCGGATGAAGTCGCAAGACTTGGGCAAGGCGATCGCGCATCGCTGGGATGTGGGGCTTGAGTTTCGGTTGTTCTGCCACTACCACGGAGTCAATATTACCAATCTGCCAGCCCTGGGCATTTACCAGCTGATGCACCTGTTCTAGTAATTCCAAGCTATCAGCGCCTGCCCACTGAGGGTCACTAGGGGGAAAGTAATGGCCGATATCCCCCAAACTCAACGCGCCTAACATTGCATCCATAATTGCGTGGGTCAGCACATCGGCATCACTATGACCCAGGAGTCCCAGGGGATAGGGGATGGTGATACCCCCCAAAATCAGGGGACGATCAGGCACAAGACGGTGAATATCGTAGCCATTGCCAATGCGTATCGGATACATGCCTGAATCAGCCAAGTTACTGGAGGATATTTTACCGTCTCCAGTCCATTAGCAGGAGTGTTGAGGGCGCATGACACCTACTAGCATCTCTAAAGTGAAACCTGGGGGAAATTGATCCCGTTGTTCAACAAGGCCGCCTTTTTTAAACCGTCGAAAAACAACTAAAGTAAAGGAGAAGACCCAGCAGGCTTGTCTGAGCTTGCAAAGAAAGCGTTTTGGGATGATCGGAATGAATAGTGTTTTACCCCTCCTAGAATTTTCCCATTCCCACTGCATCGCGCTGTGTGCGGTTCTTGTTCCCTTTAACCTGTTAACAACGCTACAGACGTTGATTGTTGTAGGGCTGGGGCGCCGCGCCGCGATCGTGCGATCGGCAGTGGCGATCGCTACTCTGGGGGCACTGACGTTGATCTTGCATGTGTTGACGTGGTGGCTGGTCGGGGTCGTCATGGCTCCCACGTTTATTCTGCTGACGTTGGCGACGGTCTGCTTAAGCTTGAACTTGGTGGCGCTGTGCTATCCATGGTGGCTCTCCACTTTGCTTCGACAGGGCTGGGATGTGTTATGGCAGCGTTCTCCCTGGGGGCATACCTACGGTCACTAACGGTATTCCTTGACTCCCGACTCCTGACGTTTACCCTTGATTCCCCAGGCATACAGGATATAGTAAGTAGTTACTAGAGAAAGTGCCAGATAAAACCACGGGGGGTTCCTGGTGCCTCCTCTTACTCCCAGATTCCTCTGGGCTAAGTGATTCAGTGATGAGAATGCTACGGTCATCCGGGGGTGTCTAATGCACCAAAACCCTGATCAGTTGAGTGATAGCTCAGCAGCCCTATCACAACCGCTGCTGCGATCTACGGTTGAGCCTGCATCTGATCACCAGACCTTACACACCCATGCTCGATCGCTACAGGCACTGCACCAAATTTTGGAAGTCAGCCTGGGATCAAGCTCCTTAACCGTTGCATTGCAAGAAATTGTTGAAATTATTAGTCATACCACGGGCTTTCCAGTAGTTGCCATCGAACGCTATGACGAAGATCACCAGTTAATGATCTGTGAAGGCATGATTGGGATTCCCGCAGTGCTGGGGTGTCTAGCCGTTCCAGTTATGGATAGCTGGTCAGGAACCGTTGCCCGCACGGGTCAAGCAATCGTCCGAGTCTTTGACCCCGATGATACCCAGCCCTGGGATCGCCATGAACGCTTGCAGTCCCTGGCAATTCAAAGCTTTGTCTGTCTTCCCATTGCCGCCCAACAGCAGGTAATGGGGGTTTTAAGTCTGGCCCATCCCCATGGGGTGAGCATTGATGCCGATCTACTCCAGTGGGCGACCAGTTTAGCCAATCATATTGCCCTGCTGTTGCAGCGCCAGCAAGTGGAAACAGCCCTCCGCCAGCAGGCGGAGCGAGAGCATCTCGTGGGGATGATTGCCCAGCATATTCGTCAGTCCTTAAACCTCGACCAGATTCTCAACACCACGGTCACGGAGGTGAGAACCCTCCTGCAAGCCGATCGGGTTTTAATTTATCAGTTTCAGCCGGATTGGAGTGGCACCATCACCGTGGAATCCGTCAGCAATGATTGGATCTCAGTGCTGGGAGCGACCCTGCGCGATGCCTGTTTTACCGATAAATATGTGGAATCCTACGCCAAGGGACGGATTCAGGTCATTGAAGATATCTACACCGCTAATCTCCAATCCTGTTATGCGGAATTCTTGGCGTGTTTTCAGGTGCGGGCGAATTTGGTGGTGCCCATTCTTCGTGAGCAGCAGCTCTGGGGACTTTTACTGGTGCATCACTGTCGGGATGCGCGACGGTGGCAATTGGTGGAAGTCAACCTGGTACAACACTTGGCGACCCAGGTGGGTATTGCCATTCAACAGAGTCAGTTCTATGAACAAACCCTCCGGCAGGCTCAGCGAGAAAGTCTCCTGAATGAGATTGTGGAGGCGATTCGCAACAGCCTCGATCGCGACGAAATTTTGTACCAGACAGTGCAACGGGTGCTCACTGCCTTTGGGGGGAGTCGGAGTATAGTCGGGCTATGTTCCGAAACCGACACCTGGTTCGATCACACGATGACAGCGGTTGTCCCTGGGGTGCAAGATACCCACGGACAGCCAATCCCGATTGTGGGGAATCCCCATGCCCAGGCCGTCTTAGCCCAGGAAGACCCGATTGCAATTGACGATGTCTATACGTCACCAATCATGGCTCCGATCCTATCCCTGGCGCAGTCGCTAAAGATTCACGCCATTTTGGCGGTCTCGATCCGGTTTGAAGGCAAGGTCTGCGGCATTCTTTGCATTCAACAGTGCGATCGCCCCCGGACTTGGAGTGGCGACGAACAACTGCTCCTGAAGCAGGTGGCGGATCAATTGGCCGTTGCCATTCAGCAAGCAGAGTTATACCAGCAGGTGCAGCAACTGAATGTCACCCTGGAGCAGCAGGTGCTGGAACGCACCCGTCAACTCCAGCAGGCGTTAGATTTTGAAGCCTTCCTCAAAACCATTACAGATAAGGTGCGAGATAGTCTGGATGAGCGACAAATCCTGCAAACAGCCGTTCAGGAACTAGCCCTGGTTCTGGGTTTAGAGCGTTGTGAAGCCGCACTATACAACGATGATCACACCCTGGCGCAGATTCATTATGAGTATAAAGCCTGGTGGTTGCCCTCCTTGCTGGACACCCTGGTACCCCTGGATACCTTCCCTGAAATTTATCAACCCCTCTTAAAGGGTGAGTCCCTACAGTTCTGTGAGCTAGCAACGACTGAAACCACCTGGAGTGGCAAGCACTATACGGTGCTGTGTTGTCCCATTTTCGTCGATCGACGACAAGGACTGGATCGCACTGTCCAGGGAGATCTTTGGCTCTACCGCGTTCAAAACCAGGCTTTTGGGGAACTAGAAGTGCGGTTAGTCAAGCAAGTTGCCAATCAGTGCGCGATCGCCATGCGCCAAGCTCGCCTATATCAATCTGCCCAAGCCCAGGTACAGGAACTAGAAAAACTGCATCAACTCAAAGACGACTTTCTCAGCACCGTCTCCCACGAACTACGGACACCGATGTCTAACATTAAGTTAGCAGCAGACATGGTAGAGATGAGCTTGAAGAAGACGGATATAGCAGCAGCAGTGGCCAATAAAATCTGGCGCTACTTTGAAATTCTCCACGAGGAATGCCAGCGAGAGATTGGTTTAATCAATGACCTGCTGGATTTATCCCGTCTCGAAGCGGGGGTCGAACCCTTGATCTTGAAAACCATCCAACCCCATGCCTGGATTGCCCACATTGTCGAGTCTTTTCGAGAGCGAGCAGCCAGTCAGCAACAACAACTGATCATTCGCCTTCCTGCTAGCCTCCCTAACATCACAACCGATCTGTCGCTGTTAGAGCGAGTGGTTGTCGAGCTAATGAATAATGCCTGTAAATATACGCCTGCGGGGGGGCAGATTGTAGTCAGTGGCCAGCTAGAAACCCACGACTTGCAACTTCAGATCTGTAACTCTGGGGTTGAAATTGCTCCCCAAGAACTACCAAAGATTTTTGATAAGTTTTACCGCATTCCTAACAACGATCCCTGGAAGCACGGCGGTACTGGCTTAGGCTTAGCCCTGGTCAAACAGCTGGTGAATCATATTGGAGCAACGATTCAAGCTCAAAGTAGTGGTGGGCAAACCAGCTTCTTAATTCGGATCCCCAGGTTCCCTGCGGTTAGTGGAGATCCGACGGATACTGCCCTCACACCGTAGCAGCCACCTTGGCTTCGGGGGCGGCTAACCGTTCATAGGTCGCCCGCATTTTCAATCCGGCCAGCACCTGGAACAAGCCCGTGCCATTCGTAGAGCCAGGATACTCTCGGTGTTGCAGCAACAGATGGGTCAACTCCCCCTGATACTTGGCAGAGGTATTGCTCAAGTGGCTCTCGATGTAAATCACCTCTTCGAGATTATCAAACTGTCCATCGACTTCCAGCACCGAAACACTATGCCCATAATAGCTATCGGGGCCATAATACATCTTGATCCCAGGATAGGAGCAGGTTAGCTTGCGGCCACAAGGCGTCCAGTAAATGGTGGAGCCTTCATCGAAGAGATAGGCGGGTTCCAAGCCTTCCACCCCATCCCGTTGGATCATTCTCACCCGCAAAATTTTCCCCTGATCGTCCTTGAGTAGCTCCGTGGGCAGTACCTGAATCACGACATCTGCAAACTCTTTCTGAGGATCAATATAAGCCTTGAAGTCAGGGCGACGGGCATTGATGGCTGCGAGAACATCCTCATAGGTGTGACCCCGCTCTGACATGTCCCGCTGAATTTTCCAAGCGATCTTGACTTCATCGCTGATATCGAGGTAGACGCTAAAATCCAGCAGCTTCCGAACCCGCTCGTCGTATAGGGGATGCAACCCTTCCACCACAATGATGTGATTCGGCTCAATTTGCTCCGGCGGATCGATCATGCCGGTTTCGTGGTTGTAGATTGGCTTTAGGACGGAATGGCCGCTCTTCAAGGTCTTAATCTGCTCGTACATCAGATCAAAGTTATTCGCCCTCGGATCTAAGGCTGTAATCCCAGTTTCCTTGCGCTGCTTTCGATCCAGACAGTGGTAGTCGTCCAGACAGATCACCGTAATGAATTCTTCTCCAAACAGGTCTGCCAACCGACGCAGAAATGTGGATTTTCCACACCCAGAGTCTCCGGCAACGCCGATGATAACCACGCGGTCTGGCTTAATGGTCATAGGTTCCCTCTAACAACAAAAAAGTCCTTCACAATAAATCTTCAACAAGCTGGGGGTAGTTTTTCTCGGTCGCAGACCCCCACCGCTACCAACGCTGGGAATATTCAGGCGGTTTTGGTAAGTATTTAATACTACAATTCACCAATAAATTTTATCAGAACCAGATCCCTCCTTACAAGGCAGCCACCACAGCCGAAAAAATAGTCATAGTTCCTATGCTAAGGTCATTTGCATATTTTTAAAAAATAAAATTGACTTGAAGTTGACAGTCTCAGGTTCCGCCTCCTTGCTATGGTGATGTCAGCCTGGGACATTGCGATCGCCCAGGCAACGAATCCCTTTTGTGGTTTGTATGTACTAAATTCCTGGCGATCGTCGTCCTGTAGACGACCAGGATTTGGTTGCAATTGTTCTACAGTGTTCTGGATAGAGCTAGAAGGTGTGTGAGGAAAAGCCACCTTGTAGCAAAATGTTGAGTAAGGTAAGGTTTCGGAGTTAGTTATAGCAATGTACAATCCAAGCGCAGCTAACGGCGCTGCCAACACTGTATCTGGAAGCCGTGTCTTCCTTTACGAAGTGGTGGGTTTGCGTCAAAACATGGAATCTGACAGATTAAGCTACCCCATTCGTCGCAGTGGCAGTGTATTTTTCACCGTGCCTTACAACCGCATGGGTGAGATGGTGCAGCGGATTACCCGGTTGGGGGGCAAAATTATCGGTATCCGACCGTTGACAATGGAAGGAACTGGCAACGCCACCCCGGCAGCTAGTTCTCCAGCCAGCGAAGGGGCTCCCAAGAGCCAACCGCAACCTGCTGCCAAGGCGGAGCTAGAAATTCCGGTGAATATCTATCGCCCTAATAAACCCTATGTGGGTAAGTGCCTTTCAAACCAAGAAATGGTGCGGGAAGGAGGGGAAGGTACAGTGCGGCACTTGACGTTTGATCTTTCCGGTGGAGACTTGCGGTACCTCGAAGGCCAGAGCATTGGCATTATTCCCCCCGGAACCGATAGCAAGGGCAAACCCCAAAAACTGCGGCTTTATTCCATTGCCTCGACCCGCCATGGTGATCACCTTGACGACAAAACCGTCTCTCTGTGCGTCCGACGGTTGGAATATAAGCATCCTGAGACAGGTGAGCAGGTCTTTGGAGTGTGCTCAAGCTTTCTCTGCGGCCTGCAACCTGGGGATGATGTGAAGATCACAGGGCCAGTGGGTAAAGAGATGTTGCTCCCCAATGATCCAGAAGCCACCATTATCATGATGGCAACGGGAACTGGAATTGCCCCCTTCCGTGCTTTCCTATGGCGCATGTTTAAGGAAAACAATCCAGACTATCAGTTTAAGGGTCTTGCTTGGTTGTTCTTTGGGGTTGCCTATACTCCCAATGTTCTTTACAAGGATGAACTGGAGGAATTACAACGCCAGTTCCCGGATAACCTCCGTCTCACCTATGCCATCAGTCGTGAGCAGAAAAATGCTTCTGGTGGCAAGATGTACATCCAAGACCGGATTGCCGAAAATGCCGACGAACTATGGCAGTTGGTGCAGAAACCAAATACCCATACCTATATCTGCGGCTTGAAGGGCATGGAAGGAGGGATTGATGCTGGAATGTCTGCTGCTGCCTCTCAGTCTGGAGCCAACTGGTCAGAGTACCAGAAGATTCTGAAGAAGCAAGAACGCTGGCACGTTGAGACCTACTAACCCCCAGCTCATTGCCAATTCATCTCTGCTTGGTAGCGGTTGCCAGGAGCGTCTGAGGATGCTCCTGTTTTTTATGGGCAACTCTCTATTCGTTCATATTTCTCAGTGTCGCAACTGCCGAAGGAGACACCCGATTCAGATAGCGGAATATCCAATATTTGAAGACCGTGTCTAGGATCACGGGGAATGTAGCAATAAAAATAAAGATAAAGTCACGATTCTCTGGTAAACCCAGATGTTTAGCAGCACCTTCCAAAATAACTTCCCATCCATGGGTGGAGTGAAAGCCTACAAAAATATCCGTGAATAAAATAATGATAAAAGCTTTAGCACTGTCACTGAGACCATAGACAATTTCGTCGATAAAAGACTTGAGCGTTGCCACATCACGCTTGTTAAAAACAATAAAGGCACCAAAGGCAATCACCGAGGCAAGGTCGGAAAAGATGTTCTTCACAGCTCCCCCCCCCTGCTGCCGGAACTCTTGGGCAATTTCAGTGGCCTTGGCTGCGAGCTTGTCCTCCAACTCTTCAGGTGTCAGCTTTGGCAGTTGACCAATTAAACTGCGAAATTTCAAATCTGCTTCAAACTGCTGTAATTCCTCTAGTGCTTCGGCTTCCATCTGTTGATTTAAAAAGACCTCAACCTGCTGATCGGGGCGCAAGCGATCAACAATGGGGCCAGCAATTAGGGTTTTGGTGACAACCTGAGCCCCGATCGTGACTAAAATTAGGAACAGAATAAAGCGAATGGCAACAAAGGTTTTGGTTTGATCGGCACGGAAACTTTGAACCACCTCGGCCTCTGCTTTGGGGTCTAAGTTGCGTTGAATTCTCGAGAGGGTTCCTAAAATAGACCTGGGTAAAACTCCGGTTTGATCCGAAATACTTTCCGCACTCTCAAAGGCATCATCCACCGCAGACTTTCCGTTGCCTTTCCAGGAATTCTCTGTGTTGATGGTTTTGGGAATCAGCGCCAGGGATTTCGGAGACCTGGAAGGGGTGTACTTAGCAACCACACCATCAATGAACTGTAGTTTCTCTAAAACGATGGTGAACCCATCTTTGGTGTCGACCATCCGACCATGACTGTCAGGAGTATGACCATTTTGCCCTCGACCTGAACTAAAGAAACTGACAATGGGATGACTCAGCTTGAATTCTGCCAGTCGGACTTTGACAGTGGTTAAATGCTGTTGCAACTCTGTCTGAAAATAGGCTAGAACCGTCTCACTATGGGTTGCAGTATCCGCAGATATCTTTTGACTATGAAAGTGCTCATCCTCAATGGCTTTAATCATCAGAGCCGCTTCATATGCCTGGTCTAGGGAGCGGTCTGGAGTCTGTCGCAGCCATTGGTCTGCATGGCGAAGACTGCCACCAATTTGTCTCAAGAGTGATGGTTTCATGGTCAAAAAATGCTCGGTATCGAAGGAGAATTACGGTAAGAATACCCGAGGTTGAGTTTGGTTATCATTACCATAATTCTGGACAAACTTTATGCTAGGAAAACATAAGACTTTCTGGTATGTGGGATCGTAACAAATTATGCAAACACCTACTGGAGTTCCTCCTGCCACCTGGATTGTAGGTGGAACCCGAAGTGGCAAAACAACAGCGCTTGTGACAGCATTGAGCCACTGGCAGCCGCGCAATTGTCTGGATGCGACAGTTTTGGTGTTTGCAGCCAACAGTGATAATCGGGCCATCCTCCTAGAGCAATTGCTGAAAGCCACTGAAGGGGAATATCAAGTCCGCTCCACGACCCCCCTAGGGTTTTTTCAAGATGAGGTGATGTTGTTCTGGCCCCTGCTGCTGCAATCCTTGCAACTGACGGCGCAGTTTCCCCTGCCCTTGCGTCCGGAAAATGAGCAAGAGTTGGCAACTCGCCTGTGGCGATCGCAGCTAGACCAAGGGCAGTTGCGGCTAGAAGGGGTGGCTGAAAGCCGCTTAGTTCGTCGGACACTCGATCTGATGCAGTTGGCGGCTCTCAGTGGGGTTGAGATCGGTGATATTGCCAATCTTTTATCGACGGGATTCCTTGGACAGGAGGCGAGGGTGGGTGCTGACATGGGGGCAGCCCTCACCTGTTGGCGAGACTGGTGTTTGCAGCGAGGACTCCTAACCTATGGTCTGGTTGCCGATCTCTATGGCCATTATCTCTTGCCCCATCCTACGTACCAGCAACACTTGATACGGCGGTTTCAAGGGGTGTTGGCAGATGATGTGGACGAGTATCCGGCGATCGCCCGACAGCTCTTTGAATATTTTCTGGATCAGCAGGTTCCGATGGTTTTTACTTACAACCCAGAGGGGGCGGTACGCCTTGGGTTAGGAGCCGATCCTCACTACTTAGCAGCCCTAGCGGCACGGTGCCAGGTCATAGCTCTCACCCCGCGTCCCATGTCCAGCCTTGGCGATCAGGTCGGTCAGCTGCTCCTAGAGGCGCTAGGAGATTTTACCCCCCCGTGACGACACTCCCCTTAACTGTCCAGTCGATTCAGACTACCTCACGGGCACAACTGCTGCGACGGGTGGCGGCGGTGATCATCCAGGCGGTGCAGGCCCAAGAGGTTCAACCCCAGGAAATTGCCGTGATTGGCCCAGGTTTAGACGCGATCGCCCGATATACCCTGCGGGAAATTTTGACCCATGCCGGGATTCCAGTGATATCTTTGCAGGAACAGCGATCGCTAGCCAGTGTGCCGATGATTCGTGGGTTCCTCACCCTATTGGCGCTGGTATATCCGGGGTTGGGGCGCTTAGCAGACCGAGATAGCGTCGCCGAGATGCTAGTTGTGCTCAGCCCTGAGATTGACCCAGTCCGGGCGGGGCTACTGGCCGATCATTGTTTTCAGCCAGATTTAGAACTCCCGAGTCTGTTACCAGTAAGGGCTTTCCCCCGGTGGGATCGTCTGGGATATGCAGCGACTACTGCCTATGACACCTTAGTGGCATGGTTAGAAAATCAGCGGCAACAGTATCACCAACATCTGATCCCCACCCCTGTCGCCGTGCTGGATCGGGTTGTGCAGCTGCAATTAAGCAACAGGGGCACCCTATCTGCCGATCAAATGGCAGCACTCCGCGAGTTATTGGAAACTGCCCAACACTACTGGGAAGTTGATAGCCGCCTCCAACAGTGGGAGGTCAACCCATCAACCCCGACCCATAGGATTGCTGCCTTCATTCAGTTACTGCGCAATGGGACAGTGACAGCTAACCCCTACCCAGTCAGCCCCCTGGATGCTGGGCGAGGGGCTGTCACCCTGGCAACGGTGTTTCAGTACCGCTCGAGTCGAGTTGCCCATTCCTGGCAGTTTTGGCTGGATGCCGGATCTCAACGCTGGTTAACGGGCACCGATGCGCTGTTTGGCTCAGCCCTCTTCCTCCAAGAGCGTTTGGGTCAGCCCTGGACCGCGACAGAGGCTGAAGCTGCCTATCTCCAGCGGCTGCGACGGATTGTATTGGACTTACTGGGTCGGGCTGGTGAACAAATCTTCCTCTGCCATAGCGACCTAGCAACCAATGGGCAGGAGCAAACGGGACCCCTGTTACCCCTGGTGAATGTCTCCATGCCGATGGCGGTGGAGGGAACCCCTGCTTAGAACTGCCAGAAGTTGACCCCAAGGTCAGGGGTACCAGGGAGTTTAGGGGGATACCGGCAGAAAGGGGGTAGGCGGTGGGGTTCCTCCAGGCTCCGTGAAGCCCGCTGAGGGCACCAAGGGGGTGGGAGCAATGTCGCTAGGCGTGCCGTCGCCATCCAAACAAGTGGTCATGGCCTTGGCTGCGGGGAGACTGGTGCTGCGACTCAGACCTGTGACACAGGCGGCATAGCGTTTGGGCAGGAGACTCCGGCGGCAATTGTCCATAACGTCGGTGGCATCGGGACTACCGAGTTGATTTAACTCGACGACACAGGTGGCTAGCTCCCTGGGCCGACGCACCTGACTACAGGAACTCAGCGCCGAAACGCCTTTAATGCTGGTTTTCTTGGTGATGTCTACCACGCAGCGAGATAACTCCTTCGGACGCAGGGCGGCAGCGCAGGCAGCGGCGGCTTGCTCTGCGGATACATCGGTGGCCAGTATGTCTGCCCCACAATTTTTGTAGTCATGGGTAGTGGCTCGAAAGGTGCTGGCACCATAATCCCCAGCCTGGGCAGGTGAACCAGCCAGTCCCAGCCCGATGACACCTGCGATCGCCAGGAAGGTTGTCGAGCCGCGCCGCCCAATTTGGGAAGCCGAGATTCGCATCAGACGCGGACTTACGGAATGACCCATTGGAAACATAAACGCTAACAGGGTGAAGGATGGAGAAAAGCTAGGTTGATTTTCCCACATCTGTCAATGCTGGTTAAAACCTTAGGGGACAGTTTTAGGAACCATTTTTTTTCTGTCTCAGAAATTACGACGGTTCCTCAACTACAGTGATAAGAGGTAGATTAATCCAAAAATAACCCCGCGAGTGTCCCAGTATGCACCTGAGTGAAATCACCCACCCCAACCAGTTGCACGGTTTGTCCATTCAGCAACTGGAGCAGATTGCCCGCCAAATTCGGGAAAAGCATCTGCAAACCGTTGCTGCGAGTGGCGGCCATTTGGGTCCTGGGTTAGGGGTTGTGGAGTTAACCTTGGCCCTCTACCAAACCCTGGATCTCGATCGCGATCGGGTGACGTGGGATGTGGGGCACCAAGCCTATCCCCACAAATTGATTACGGGTCGCTATCACCAGTTTCACACCCTGCGCCAAAAAGATGGGGTGGCTGGCTATCTCAAGCGCAGTGAAAGTCCCTTTGATCACTTTGGGGCCGGCCATGCTTCCACCAGTATTTCCGCAGCCCTGGGCATGGCCTTGGCCAGAGATGCGAGGGGAGAAACCTTTAAAGTGGCGGCGATCATTGGCGATGGTGCCCTCACGGGTGGCATGGCGCTAGAAGCCATCAACCATGCGGGACATTTACCAAAAACCAACCTCCTGGTGGTTCTCAATGACAATGAGATGTCGATTTCACCGAATGTGGGGGCGATTCCTCGCTATTTAAATAAACTGCGCCTCAGCCCCCCGGTGCAGTTCCTCGCCGATAACCTCGAGGAGCAGTTCAAACACCTGCCCTTTGTTGGCGATTCCCTGTCCCCTGAGTTGGGTCGGATCAAGGAGGGGATGAAACGCTTAGCCGTGCCCAAAGTTGGGGCGGTGTTTGAAGAATTAGGGTTTACCTACATGGGGCCTGTCGATGGTCACAACATTGAGGAATTAATCACCACCTTCCGGCAAGCCCACCAGCAAACAGGGCCAGTGTTGGTGCATGTCGCCACCGTTAAAGGCAAGGGATACGAGATCGCCGAGCGCGACCAGGTGGGCTACCATGCCCAATCGCCGTTCAATCTAGCTACCGGGAAAGCCATTCCCTCCAGCAAACCGAAACCCCCCAGCTACGCCAAGGTCTTTGGCGAAACCCTGCTAAGTCTGGCTCGAGAAAATCCCAAGATCATGGGAATTACCGCCGCCATGGCAACCGGAACCGGGCTGGACATCTTACAAGCCAAATTACCCCAGCAGTACATTGACGTTGGCATTGCGGAGCAGCACGCTGTCACCTTAGCAGCGGGAATGACCTGTGAAGGCATGCGTCCGGTGGTGACAATCTATTCCACTTTTTTGCAACGGGCCTATGACCAGGTGGTTCACGATGTTTGCATTCAAAAGCTGCCCGTCTTTTTCTGTATGGATCGAGCCGGGATTGTGGGAGCGGATGGCCCAACCCATCAAGGCATGTACGACATTGCCTATCTGCGCTGCCTACCCAACATGGTGCTCATGGCCCCCAAGGACGAGGCGGAACTCCAACAAATGATCGTCACGGGGATTGAATACACGGATGGGCCGATTGCCCTCCGCTATCCTCGGGGCAACGGCTATGGGGTGCCCCTGATGGATGAAGGTTGGCAGCCCCTGCCGATTGGCAAGGGGGAAATCCTACGTCATGGCGACGATCTCCTGCTGGTAGCCTACGGCTCCATGGTCTATCCTGCCCTCCAGGTTGCTGAACTTCTGGGTGAGCATGGCATTGCCGCCACCGTCGTCAATGCCCGATTTGCCAAGCCCCTGGATACGGAGTTGATTCTCCCCTTGGCTCAACGGATTGGGCGAGTGGTCACTCTGGAAGAAGGGTGCTTGATCGGTGGCTTTGGCACGGCGATCGCAGAGGCATTGCTAGACAACAATATTTTGGTGCCTGTGACTCGTCTGGGCATTCCCGACCAATTGGTGGAACATGCGACCCCCGAACAATCAAAGGCAACTCTGGGTCTAACGAGTGCCCAAATTGCTGAACAACTGTTGAAATTGCAGATTGTGCAGCCTGCTGAAGTCAGCTGTTAAACAGGGTTCAGCGATGATCCCCTGGCTCTTGCAAAAGAGAACCCTCCCTCCCTATGGTGGTAAAAGCTCCTCTAACAGGCATGGTGATGAAACCGCATTGCTCCCGACAACCCTCTTGGAAAACCTGGCTCCAGTCGTGCTTACGCTCCATGGTGTTGCTGGCATTTGCGGCACAAATGTTTCTGATGACACCTGCCCATGCCACCAGTGTGAGTGAGATCGGGCCCCTGCCCGCCGATGATGCCAACTGGGTGGTAGATCAAGGAGAGGTGTTGAGCCGGATTACCGAGGGAAGTCTCAGTCAAGAGCTGAGGGATCTGGCGCAGCGAACCGGTTATCAAGTGCGGGTGGTCACAATTCACCGCCTTGACTATGGTGAAACCCCCGCCAGTTTTGCCCGCCAATTATTGACCCAATGGTTCCCCACCGCCGATGCCCAAGGGAAACAGGCCGTGTTGGTGTTGGACACAGTGACCAATGGAGCAGCCCTGCAAACCGGGACAGCAGTACAGTCAATCTTGCCAGCGGCGATCGCCCAGAGCATCGTTTCAGAAAACCTGGCCGTACCTCTGAGGCAAAGTCGTTACAATCAGGGACTTCAGGATGCTAGTCACCGTTTGGTTGCGATTCTATCGGGGCAACCCGATCCCGGCCCGCCCCAGGTACAGGAAATCGTCCAGGTGGAAGGTACCTTTGCCAAGGCAGAAGACACTAAATCCCATGCCATCAGTGCCACGATTTGGGTGGTGGGACTGTTAATTGCAGCAACGGTAATTCCTATGGCGACCTACTATTTTTACCTGTTTCTCCAGTCCCGCTAGGGGGTAGGTTCAAGGCTTAGTCCTGGATATAGCTCTCACCCTTGCACAGTGCCTGTTCAGCCCGAACAAACTCCCGTCCTAGATAGGCCGCATGATCGAGTCGGGTCACGGGGCTGGGCTGAGGCTGCTCAAACAGCTGCACACAGATTTCCTTAGCAGTTCTGCCCGTATAAACCGCCGTGGGCGTGCGCTCAACTTTTTTGCGCGCTGGAATTGGCTTGCGAGTCTCTGGATCCAGAGCCAGCCCCCGCTCATCAATAATGTTGGTATAGTGTTTGGCACAGATCAGCTGCGCCGCAGTGTCTAGATAAATAATCAGATAGCCACCGGGGTCAAGGTCGATGTGGCGATGGGAGAGTCTTTGATCGAGAGCAGCCAAGTGCTCAAAGCTTTGCTCAACAGTTTGGCTCATAACATGGGCACGGTTAAATTGCAGTGGGAATCCCTGATACCAGTTTGGCGCATCCATCGCCTTCAGGGGCGATCGCTCCTCTGGAGATCCGCCAGTGTCTGCTGCCTGGGGGCGATGCTACCTTCCTTAGGTTTGGGGTCATGGGTTTTCCAGACCGTCGGGACGACCTAGCCAATTTGTCCGAACAGTTGAGCCACCACTTGTAGCAGGAAAATCGCCAGAATCGGGGAAAAATCCATCCCTCCCAGGGGAGGAATTAACGCCCGGAAAATATTTAAATAGGGATCCGTTAACTGGCTCAAGACTGAGAAGGGCGGGTTATACCAGTTCACATTGGGGAACCAGCTCAATAGAATGCGAATTAACAACAGCACCAGATAGATTTGCAGGAAGGTGGCAAAGGAGTTGGCAAATAATTCTACCGTAGGCATGGGATGGCGCTTTCTCTAAGTGTGTTGGAGGGAATGGAACTTAGTCTAACCAAGATTGTTTGCGACTGGTATGGGTACCGTCAAACCCGAGGGGCTGACGGGGTGAAGCTTAGATTCCCCAAACTTCCTAGCCACGGGCTACAACTCTTCTGGAGCGATCGCCGAACCGCCACCTTCCAAGGAGGGGGAGCGGCGCGGCTCCAATCCACTATTGTGAACCCCACTCAATTGCTGACGGACTTCATCAATGGCATCATTGAGCTGGGCAATTTTGTCTTCTAAACCCCGTCGGGCGACTTCAATTTCAGGCTGGGAGGCTGTGGCCAGCGATCGCTTCTTGCCCTTCTCCGAACGACCATCTGGGAGATTGGAGCTACTCCGTAATTCGCTCACGGGGGGACTACCCCCCACGTACCGCGAAGCTAAGAGCACTCCCAGAACGCCACCAATGGCTCCACCGACAATGGTGCCAACCAGAAACCCACCTGCAAAGTTATCTCGCTCACTCATGGAAATACGATCTGATTTTCCAACATCATAGAATTTTTCCGGGATGACCAGGGTGGGTTATCGGCAGATGGATGGAGAAGTGGCTGCCCTCTGAAGAGTTGAAAGCAGTGAGGATTCCCCTACGTCTGCCATTGGCACCTCTGATCCATGGGGAAACACCAATAATCCTGGAATTTGCTGGGCTGCCAATGTCATCTCGGGGGTGAGGGTTACCAGGGGCAGGGTTGACAAGAGGGGTTGTTGACTCAGGTACTGCAAGTATTGCAGGGGTTCATGGGAGCCTGTACCATCCAGTAACACGACTTGAGGCTTCCAGACCCGCGCCAACAGTTCTGCCTGTTCCAGATCATCGGCTTCCAAAATTCGGCAGGGCTGGATGTACATGAGGCTGTCTAAATCGCGGAAAAACTCCGTGCTGGCAGGGCTGGTTCCCAGGGAGCTGATCAAGGGGTTCGTGCCAACAAGATGGAGCAAAATCAGGCTTTTGACGACAGGTTGCTGTCTGGGGATCGCCTGAGGCAGGTTGAACAAAGAGCTGAGGCATTTTTGGAGGTCGGCCTTATCCACTGGTAAATTCAAAAAACCATCCGCTTGATTTTGCATTGCCTGTGCTTTTTCAGCTCGGGTGGCCGTCACAATAATTGGAATTCGCCGGGTAGAGAGATGGGATTTGATCAAGGTCAGGACATCCCAACCGGAGAGCTGAGGGAGGAGGGGATTGAGAAAAATCACACAGGGTTGCAGTCGTCGGGCTTTTTCCAGTGCCTCTGTCCCTGACCGGGCAATCACTACCCAGTAACCCAACTCGGTTAATTGCTGATGTAAACTTTCCACAAAGTGAGGAGCAGCCTCCACCAACAAGGCCAGACGGCTGCCTGAGGTTGTAGATTCGGGAGACGGCTCGGTTACCTGTTCTCCAGCCAGGGATGAGACGATATCCTGATCTCCTGTGTCCGTAAAGCAGGTGGTATCTCCTGGGGGGAGTAACAGGGTAAATTCACTGCCCTTGCCTTCCTTGGAAATAAACGTCACATCCCCCCCATGGAGGCGAGCAAGGCGCTGGGTGAGGACCAGCCCTAAGCCTGTGCCTTCAAATCTACGGGTGAGTGGATTTTCCAGTTGTTGAAATTTCTGAAAGATCAGGTGTTGCTTGTCTTCTGGAATGCCGATGCCAGTGTCCCAAACAGTGAAGGCAACCCACCCTTGCCAGCGATTCACCCGGAGGCCAATCTCTCCCCCCGGGCTCCGTGAATTTAATGGCATTGGAGAGTAAGTTGGCCAGCATTTGCCGCAGTCGCAGTTCATCGGCCACCAGCATTTCGAGTCCCATGTCCATCTCCACTGTCAGGTGCTGTCCCTCTAGGAGGATACAAACGGGAGCCTGGGCGATGGATAGGAGGGGTATATCTCCGGCATCATGTCCCTCTGTCTGCTGTGATCGTCCCTGGGCTGAGGTTGCCGATGGCTGGGAATCCGCGACTTCTGATGTCCAGGACTGATGCTGCTGGGCTTGCTTGAGGGCGCGATCGCAGACCTGGACAATGTTGACAGGTGCCAGGTTCAACTCCAGTTGAGCCGTTTCAATGCGGGTGAGGTCAAGGATATCGTTGACCACATCCATCAATTGCCGACCACTCTGATAAATTAAATGGGCATAGCGTAACTGTCGTGGATTCAAAGCCCCGAGCATTTGCTCTTTGAGCAGCGTTGATAGCCCTAAAACAGCGGTCAATGGAGACTTTAATTCATGGCTAATACAGGCTAAGAATTCATCTTTGAGTCGGTTCATCTGCAGCAGATCGACATTTTTGGCCGCCAGCTCTTTGACAAATTGCTGTTGCTCGGTACGATCCTGGGCGAATACCAGCCATAGGGTCTCCTCAGTGGCGAGACAAGACGTTTGATTGCTGTCCTGGAACACTGACTCCGGGAGCGGCTGTAGGGTTGCCAGTTGAAAGAACCGGGGGGGGTGTCCTCCCAGACTTCCCGGTTGGGAACCCTACAGTCATCGATGCTTTGGCCGTGAATTGGCTGGTATCCCAGGGACTAGGTGTGGGCTGAAGCTCTAAGGCTGAGACTAAGCCTAGAGGAATTTTGATAAACTGCCAAACCCGCTCATGCCCGTCTTGCATGGGACAGATGCAAGTACAGGTTTCTGGATCGGGGCCAGATTGACAGAGGATGGGGTGGGGAGAATTGGTAGTGCGCCCCAATAGGGAAGCAGCCTCCCGTTGTACCCAGATCGGATCGAGTAACCCCCCCACCTGTTGCCGCCAACTGCGATTTTGTGCCAAAACCTGCCCCATCCCGGTCTGAAGCATCAGGGGCATTGGCAACTGTTCGAGGAGGCGAATCATGGCGGGTAGCCCAGACCGTTGAGGCGGGAGTTGCTCTACCGTGCGAGGACTCTGAAAGTGGTAGGTGACCTCGGTCGATAGCCTGTCTAACAGACCGGGCATAGGAACTTCCGGCCCTGGTTCCACCAGATTCAGCGTCAGAAATTTGAGAATGCGCAGATTGTCCAATAAACCGAGGAACTTCCCCTCTGCGTCCACCAATGCCCAAGGCAGACCGGGCACTGTTGTTCCCTGCTGCTGGTGCGCCCAATACTGAGCCACCGTGAGATGAACCGGGAGGGTTGCCAAGGTCTCGAGAATCGGTAAGTCCAGAATGGTGAGCGGTACTTCTAGGTGAGGGGTTCCCCTAGGGCTAGCAGTCAGTCGCTCCTCCGTCCGCCCTTGCACCGGGGGGTGATACTCAGAGAGGTTTTTTTGACCATCACCTAATAAGTAGGGCATCAGTCGATGGAGGTTAATCAGACCTAGGGGCTGGTACTGTGCTCCGACGACTACCACGCGATCGCAATTTTCCCGTCGTAAAACTTCCAGCATCTGTGACATGGTAACTGTTTGACCACAGATAGGAACAGGTTCAAGAAATGCTTGTAGAGAGACAGTCGGCAGTGACATAGCAACCTGACTGGAATTGGGGGACAATCAGCACACCGCTCCATCCACGGCAGTGTGGCTGAAACTGAGTTGGTCAGAATAGTTTCAGGTGTAAGTCTTTCAGACAGAATGATACCTTAAGTATCCCCTGACCTTGATGATGATCAGAATTTACTAACGATTTCTGCAGACTTAACCCGACGTTGATCAGGTTGGGTGAGGGTCATTGGCGTTACCGTTCCTCGGTTACTGGATGAGTTTCCGGCGATCTCGGCCAGGGAATGCCAGGCGCTTCAACCCTGGCTCCTCACTCACCTCTTGCCATTCCTGAGGCTGGTTACCATGGGTAGACGTTGCTTTATTTAAAGCAGTAAGGGCGGTATAATAAATTTTGCAACAAAACTCCAACGGTTTTGTTACAAGAAATTGTCTGCGGCATCAGCTTCTAGAGGCAAACCTGGTAAGGTGGACTCAATGTTTCACGATGGTAATCGTGAACTGGCAACGGCAGTTAGTTGATCATGGATGCTCCGGCTAAGTTTATCTCTCCAAATTCAGTCCATCTCAATTCTTGAGCAGCTTTGCGTTCTCCTCTCTGTATTGGTATTTGTGATGTTTCCGATACTTTGACTTTAGCTCTTTCCCAGCTTTTGGCAGAGGGTTTCTATGTGGTGAAATTGTTTCAGGGGACTGGGGATCTGCTGAATTTCCTAGGACAAGGACAGCAACACCTCGACTGCTTAATCGTGGAACATAGCCCCGACCTCCCTCAGTTAGGAGAACGGTTGCGATCTCACTCGATTCTCCTGCCCACAATAATTGTGGGCATCTCGATTGAAAAGCCATCTGACTCACCCAAACCCCCACAAACGACCCCGGACGAAACCACAAATCTTTGCCTTCAAGATGCTGGGACGGTTTGGTATCATACCGCGGAAGTGCAAACCTCCCCGACCCAGCTGAGTCAAATTCGTAGCCTGATCGATCAGGCGATTAGCCAGTTCCTCCAGCTTTCTCTGACAAGCGATTCCCAGAAAGGAAACGGTGAACTTGCTTGTGAGTTAACAACTCAAGCCTTTGTGATGACCCAGCAACAGCGACTGGCAGCAAAGTTAAAAGAGCGGCTAGGGTACCTTGGTGTGTATTACAAACGCAACCCGGAGAACTTTTTTCGTTACCTCTCCCAAGGGCAACGCCAGGAGTTACTCGATCAGCTCAAGATGGAGTATCGACAGATTGTTCTGACCTATTTTTCCAGGGATAGCAGCTTGAATCAGCAAATTGATCACTTTGTGGATCTGGCGTTCTTCTCTGATATTTCTGTATCCAAGGTTGTTGAAATTCACATGGAGTTGATGGATGAGTTTGCCAAACAGCTAAAATTAGAGGGACGCAGTGAGGAAATATTACTAGACTATCGCCTGACACTCATTGATGTTATTGCACATCTGGGTGAGATGTATCGACGTTCAATTCCTAGAGAATCTTAGAACTCAACCATAAGCAATTGAAGATGCTGCACCCTGATCCACCTGAGACCTGCAATACCAATCTATGACTCCTCTAAAGAAAACCTATGTCCTTAAGCTCTATGTGGCTGGCAATACTCCCAACTCCATGCGTGCCTTAAAGACCCTCAACAACATCCTTGAGACAGAATTTCAGGGTGTTTACGCACTCAAAGTCATTGATGTCCTCAAAAGCCCTCAACTGGCAGAGGAAGACAAAATTCTCGCAACACCAACCCTCGCCAAAATTTTACCGCCTCCGGTGCGTAAAATTATTGGTGACCTCTCGGATCGAGAGAAGGTCTTGATTGGCCTAGATCTACTCTATGAAGAGTTGCGTGATGATGACTTGTGTGATCCCAAAATGTCTTCTTGATATTTCTATTCGGCATCAGGCTGATGAGCGGTGTTCGAGTAAAGCTAGTCTCAAATTAGAAAAGCTAGTCTCAAATTAGACTCGATCTATCGCCTGTGGTACTTTACTGATCAATCTAGAATTTTTACCAAAACCTTTAGTCAATGAGTTCTATTCATCAATCTAGCAATCAAGAACAGCCCATGAGTGCGAGTGTCCAAAAAATTCGCACCATGATTGAGGGGTTCGATGACATCAGTCACGGTGGCTTACCCGTTGGCAGATCGACCCTGGTGAGTGGCACATCAGGAACTGGCAAAACTTTGTTTGCAACCCAGTTTTTATATAACGGCATCACCTACTTTAACGAGCCAGGTATTTTCATCACCTTTGAGGAATCACCGACCGACATTATTAAGAATGCCGTTAGTTTTGGGTGGGATCTGGCCAAGTTTATCGATGAAGGAAAATTATTCATTCTGGATGCTTCCCCGGACCCAGAAGGGCAAGATGTAATTGGG
Organism: Neosynechococcus sphagnicola sy1; assembly: GCF_000775285.1. Lineage (NCBI taxonomy): Bacteria > Bacillati > Cyanobacteriota > Cyanophyceae > Neosynechococcales > Neosynechococcaceae > Neosynechococcus > Neosynechococcus sphagnicola. The sequence goes on from NZ_JJML01000023.1 coordinate 28,115, forward strand.
AATTTTGACCTTTCGGCACTGATTGAACGAATTCAATATGCCATTCGTAAATATCGAGCCAAGCGCGTCTCGATTGACTCCGTCACAGCGGTCTTCCAGCAGTATGATGCCGCCTCGGTCGTACGGCGAGAAATTTTCCGTTTAGTCGCCCGCCTAAAGCAGATTGGGGCAACAACAATCATGACCACCGAACGGATTGAAGAATATGGCCCGGTTGCTCGCTTTGGTGTCGAAGAATTTGTTTCGGACAATGTGGTGATTGTGCGCAATGTTCTAGAAGGGGAGCGTCGTCGCCGCACCCTGGAGGTCTTGAAATTGCGGGGAACAACCCACATGAAGGGGGAATATCCCTTCACTATTACCAATCAGGGCATCAATATATTTCCCCTGGGTGCGATGCGGCTTACCCAACGATCCTCGAATGTCCGGGTCTCTTCTGGGGTTAACACCCTGGATACGATGTGTGGAGGTGGTTTTTTCAAAGACTCCATTATTCTGGCCACGGGAGCCACGGGGACAGGTAAGACCCTCCTAGTGAGCAAATTTTTAGAAGAGGCCTGCCGTTGTGGCGATCGCGCCATGCTATTTGCCTATGAAGAGTCCCGGGCTCAACTTTCACGCAATGCCTCTTCCTGGGGTATTGACTTTGAGGATCTGGAACAACAGGGCTTACTGAAGATTATCTGCGCCTATCCTGAGTCGGCTGGGTTAGAAGATCACCTGCAAATTATTAAGTCTGAAATTTCGGACTTTAAGCCCTCGCGAATTGCCATTGACTCCCTGTCCGCCCTTGCCAGGGGGGTGAGTAATAATGCTTTCCGTCAATTTGTGATTGGGGTAACCGGCTTCGCTAAACAGGAAGAAATCACCGGATTCTTTACCAATACCTCTGATCAATTTATGGGGTCGCACTCCATCACTGACTCCCATATTTCAACCATTACGGACACCATCTTAATGTTGCAGTATGTGGAAATTCGGGGGGAGATGTCTCGGGCAATCAATGTCTTCAAAATGCGCGGTTCCTGGCACGACAAGGGAATTCGAGAGTACTCCATCAGCGCTAAAGGGCCAGAAATCAAGGATTCCTTCCGTAATTTTGAGCGGGTGATCAGCGGTTCACCCTCACGAATTGCGGTGGATGAAAAAAGCGAACTATCCCGGATTGTGAAAGGTGTTCAGGGACTCTCCAGCAGTGATGACCCGGAAAAGAGATAAATCCGATAGTCAGGGAGGGGGTGCTGGATGGCGGAGGCATGAGCGTAGTTTTGTGATCTACCCCTCGTGAGATCATCTGATCTCGGTCAGGCAAGAGCTAAACTCAAAGTCACATCAGTTGAATTAAAACAATTCAGAATCCTCAATCCTGAAGCTCATGAAACACAATCATCCCATCAACCGCAGATCACTGCTGAAGATGCTGACGACTGGAACACTAGGGGTGGGCGTTGCCGGCCCGGTAATGCTCCAGAAAAGTAGTACCGCCTATGCGGCCTCTATTAAATCTGCTCTACCGGCCCAGGGAGTGATCCTAGAGCCGGGATTTACCCCAAATCAGCCGATTGAACGAAAGGTCAGTAATATTGATGATTATGTCTTTCGATTACCCAATGGCGAGGTGATCGGAGATCACATCTTGGTTTGCCCACAGAAAATGGGTGGCGGCACCCATGCTCTAGACCTTAAAACCGGCACTGTCATGGCCTCCATTTGGTATTGGAACTACGGCGACTACTGCCCAATTTCTCACCATATTCAAGCCTTTCCCTCCTCCAATCCCTACGAAGAGTTTGAATTCATCAACAGTTGTCAGGGTGGCAAAGATGCCCTGATTTTTGGGATTCCTACGCCAGTTTCCAAGCCAGCGGAAGGCTTCAACATGTACAAGGTCAGGTTTGATGGCAGCCAGATGGTATTAGAAGATAATGTTGCTGCCAGCTCTGGGCTAGGGTTGGGGGTTCATACCTGCATTAAACCCGATGATGCTCAGTCCTATTGGATCACAGACGGGCAAAAGGATATTGCCGCTTGGTTCGATCGCGGCAGTTCCCAAGTCAAAGTCGCTCTCAAGTACGACTGGGTGCCCAATGTCCCGGAATTGTCAGCCGCTTGGCGGCAGGGCGGCACCCTAAAAATTCAGCGTCTCTATCCCGATCCCACCACGGGTTTGTTTGACTACCGGGGCACAAAGGGGATCAAAATTGATTGGGAAATGGTTCCTTCTGGCGAATTATTGGTGGAAGAAGGCAAAATCCCTGGCAGTAATGTCATGGGTTTGTGTGGCGCGGATGGGACGATCTGGCATCCCAGCGGCAAATGGTCAGCAACGCTGATTCGTCTCTGCGGTGGACTGGTGGTTCTGGATACCCAGAAAAATATGCTACCCGTGACCTTTTGCTCCTTTAACTCTCAAACCCCAGATCACTATGATGTTGTCACCACAGGCAAGGATAGCTGGGAGATCAAGATCGATAAAGTGATTTCCCCTGGTCATGAATCTGGATTCTCCCCAGATGGTAAGTATTTTTGCTTTATGAATAATGGACGGGAAAATGCCCTGGGTGTGTTTGACAGCAGCGATCCCGATCCTCGCAAGTGGAAGAAGTTTGCCGAAATCCGCGATCCGCTGTGGGCGGGACGCTATCCTGAACCCTTTCACATGGTCTTTACCCCCAATGCCAAGAAGCTCTATTTGGTGATTCTTTATCCGGCTCCAGCTAAGTCTGGAGTCATGGTGATCGATACTGAAACTTGGAAAATTCGCAAAGAAATCCAGAATATTGCCCCGGATGTGGAAAGTATCACAATTACGCCGGATGGTCGCTATGTGGTGGGGATCACGGGAGGCTTTCAACGATACCGCAGCATGGTTTATTTCATCGATACTCGAACAGATGAGTTAGTCGGCTTTATGCCCAGCCCCGGCGGTCACCATGATCTAACCCTAGTGCCCCGCAGCCTTGATGAGTTGCGCTGGTCTCGTTCCTGTATGTTGTGACTTCCCTCAATTTAATGGCAATTTAACGCAGCAATAAGTCGATACATTCTGACCATGAAGGGACACATTATGAAGAGCCAGAGGATTGAGATTCGCGAATCTCAATCCTCTGCTGGTCTTGATTCAGGTTCTGTTGGGGTGAATCCAAGTATATTGGACAGATATAACCATAGCATTAAGTATGATTTAATGACGATTAGAAACCATCATGGATGATAGTTCAACGAGTACATTAATTGTCATTAAAGACTTAATTTTGCCTACAACAATGCTGATGTCTCAGGCTTTATTTTTATTGGGACTTGGGGGGAGAAGGGCATTATTATTCAATAACATTAGTGCTTTAGAGAAAAAAAGAGTCGTCCTGCAAACCGCTGAACAACGATTAAAGTATGCTGATAATACTACTGACATCACATTAGAAAATATCTCCTCTTTGCTACTCCAAAAAAATCGCTATGTCCTGTTGTCGATATGGAGCCATATCGCATCGATCGCTTGCTTTATTTTTACATCTCTAGCGATTGGTATTGATGTCTATATATCCAACCAATTAACTCATTATCTGTCCTGGATTCTATTCGTTATCGGTCTGTTTTTTATCCTCTCTGGTATCATTATGCTTGGGATTGAGGAATGGTTTTCTTATCGCCTAATTGCAGCCGAAATTCAAGCCAGTAAATTAATTACTACTCATCTTCACCATGCAATGGATCAAACAGATGAAATGGTTTGATTTTTCGGCTGCTTGGATCTTCAGTCGTCTGGCTCTGCAAAATTTAGGACGACACAAAGCCCGAACCCTGCTGCTGATCCTGGCTGTGGCGATGGCCAGTGGAGCCATTTTTTCCTCAATCACCCTACACTGGGGGATTCAAACGAGTATGGCTGTTGGCTTTGCTCGTCTGGGAGCCGATCTGTTAATCGTGCCCCAGGGAACGCTGGTGAATCTGACCTCAGCCCTGCTGACCGCCGAACCCAATGATTTGAGCTTAGACGCAACTATCGTTACTCAAATTGCAGCCCTGAACGGCATCAAACGGCTTGCCCCGCAGTTAATTTATCGCACCCTTGAGTCTGGTTACCGTTCGCCGGGGCAAGCCGATCGCTGGGTTGATTTAGTGGGCTTTGATCCCGAGCAGGATTTGACTGTAATGCCCTGGTTAGTGGAAAAATTGCCGCGGCCTTTCCAGTCCGGAGATGTCATTGTCGGGGGACAACGAAATCACAAGCTCAATCAAGACATTTACCTGTATGGTCAGCGGCTGATTGTTTATGGGCGGCTCGATCGCACCGGGGTTGGAACCCATGAGCGGGGGCTATTCATGGGGTTTGACACCTTGAAACAATTGGCAGCAGCCAGTCAGGGGTTGGGAGTGGTCCCGCTTCCCGATCCGGTAGGGCGATACTCTGGCTTGTTGGTCGAATTGCAACCAGATGCCACCTTGCAACAGGTACAGTTTGCAATTCTTGCCCAAGTGCCCCAGATCAAAGTCATTGTGGGTGGCTCAATGTTGACATCAGTCAGGCAAGGCTTAAAAGCACTGTTCAGAGGAATATTGCTGCTAATGTTAGGCATGCTATTGGGAACGGCATTGCTGGTGAGTGTGATCTTTTCGGCGATCGTCAGTGAACGACGGCATGAACTGGGGCTACTGTCGGCGATCGGCACCCAGCAAACCCAGATACTGCAATTAATGTTGCTGGAGTCTGCCTTAACGACTGGATTGGGCGGTGTTAGTGGGGTAATGCTGGGGCTGTTGCTACTGCGCCTGTACCAAAGATTCCTAGTCTTTTATCTGAACAGCCTAGGCATTGCGTTTTTTCTGGCCGGGGCTAGGATTCATCACTTTCCTAGGAGTCAGTTGCCTGGTCTTAACAGTTGCGATTGGTCTAGCTGGGGCGCTATACCCTGCCTGGAAAGCCAGCCGCCAAGATCCTTTTGAGTTGATAGGTTAACCTCCGACCATGACCCTCCTCAGCACTGGCCTTGAAGCCCACAACCTCTGGAAAATCTACCGGACGGAGGGGGGAGAGGTGGCAGCCCTTAAAGATGTCAGTTTGGCAATTCCTGCGGGTCAATTTGCAACCATTATCGGCCGCTCGGGGTCAGGCAAATCCACCTTGATGGGCATCATCGGTGGGTTGAGTCGGCCGAGCAACGGCACCGTCAGAATTGGTGATATTGACCTCTGGTCGCTATCCGCCAACCAGCGTGCGGAATTGCGGAATCGCAGTATTGGAATTATTTTTCAGTTTGCCAGTCTCTTGCCGACCTTGCGAGCGGTGGATAATGTGGCCTTGCCTAGGTTACTCAGAACAGAGAAGAATCCAACCGCTGCCTATGAGCGAGCCGAATTGTTGCTCACTCAAGTGGGATTGAGCGATCGCCGGGATGCCTACCCCAACCAACTATCAGGGGGAGAACAACGACGGGTTGCGATCGCCAGAGCCTTGATCAATGCCCCACCCTTGCTCTTAGCAGATGAACCCACGGGGGATTTAGATCAGGAAACCGAAGCCGAAATCATGACCCTGTTGCTCCACCTCTGTCGCTCCACCGGAACCACCCTGGTGATGGTGACCCATCGTTTGTCCCTAACCCGGAGCGCGGATCAAGTTTTAACCTTACAAGCAGGAAAACTAGAAGCAACACAGCCGCAGATCGAGGATGACAGGCTGGCGGCGGCACTCATGCCATTCCAGCCCATGGAAAAGCTGCCCATTCCTTCCCCTGTATCTCTTCCCCCCTCTGCAGAGGCATCCAAACCTATCATCCCCCTGGGCAGTGGTCTGGGTCGCCGCCAGCTCTTATGGTTTTTACCCGTTCTACCTGCCCTTTGGGCGATCGACCTGGGTGTGGCTGCCTATCAACGACAGGGGGTTGCGGACAGAAGGCGAGTTTTAGCCCAACTCGATCAAGCGGCCCATGGTTATCTCTACATCGATGTCCAGACGGTAGAATCTGAACCCGATGGCCTGTCCTATCGAGTGACGATGGTGATGCAGAACCTCAACTCGGATCATCCACTGTATATCCAGATCTCACCGATGCGGGCCTTTGTTCAATCCGGGTTTATCTGGCGGGAAGTACCTGCTCGGTTCCCCACCGGAGAAGCAACCAGAATCGTGAAATTAATCTCCCAGGCAACCTTTCAAGCCATCTTGACCCCCGATGTGGAGAAACCGACGGAGTTGATTCCTGGCTATATGCACGTTCGACTGGACACTGACCTGCTGATTAGTCAGCGCAGCCAACCAGAGGCGGATATTGTCAATCGCCGGGATCCTTACTATATCTATCTCAAGCCCCAGAATGCCGATGATCAGGCAATCCTGCGTCAGAGCCACTATCCAGGCAAACCACCCTTATACATGCCCATGCCTCCCCATTAAACTTGCCTCGGGAAGAGGCGGCTGGACTTTCTTGGCTCAATGGGCATATTGCATTCCAGATACTGCTGGAGAGAGGCTCCGCCCATCTCCCCATGCCTCATGCTCAGGAAACGGAGGGCTAATCGGGTCGATTAGCTCGGCAGGATATATTCCTGGAGCGCCTTGACCTCAAGGCGAATCGACTGGGATTCCTCCGGTGAAGTTGCTTTCAAAGAGCGAATGGCAGCAGCAGTAGCCCTGGCTCCCGCAAGGGTGGTAATGATGGGGATCTTGTAAGCCAAGGCAGTGCGTCGAATCAGGCGACCATCGGCTCTAGCTTCTTCACTGGAGGGTGTGTTCAGGATCAGTTGAATTTGGGCATTCTTAACGGCATCTAGAACGTGGGGGCGACCTTCATGGAGTTTGAGGATCAAATCCACGGAGAGCCCCTGTTCCTGGAGCACCCGTCGGGTGCCCTCGGTGGCTACCACCTGGAATCCCAGATCGATCAGATCTTGGACGATGGGAACCACGGGCAGTTTGTCGCGATCGCTCATGGACACAAACACAGTTCCGGTTAACGGTAACCGCTGACCCGCTGCCAGTGCGGCTTTGGCAAAGGCGCGCCCAAAGTCCGTATCAATCCCCATGACTTCTCCGGTGGAGCGCATTTCTGGCCCCAAAATCGGGTCAGTGCCGGGAAATTTCTCAAAGGGCAGCACCGCTTCTTTGATGGAAATATGGCTGGGAATCCGTTCACTGGTGAAGTCCAGGGAGGCGAGGGTGACCCCTGACATTAACTGCGCCGCCACCTTGGCAAGGGGGACTCCGATCGCCTTCGAGACAAAGGGTACAGTGCGGGAAGCGCGGGGATTGGCCTCAATCATAAAGACTTGATCCCCTTGAACCGCAAACTGAATGTTCATCAGGCCAATCACTTGCAGGGACTTGGCCAGTTCCACCGTCCAGGTACGAATCGTTGCCAGGGCAACGGGGGAGAGGGAAAACGAAGGCAGGGCACAGGCAGAGTCCCCGGAATGAATGCCTGCCTGTTCAATGTGCTCCATAATGCCGCCAATGACCACCTGTCCCGTCTGATCTGCGATCGCATCGACATCGACTTCTATGGCATTTTCTAAAAAGCGATCGATGAGAATCGGGTGTTCGGGTTCCACTTGAACCGCATGGGTCATGTAATACTCCAATTCGCTATCGGAGTAGACAATTTCCATCGCCCGTCCCCCCAAAACGTAGCTGGGACGCACCACCACTGGATAGCCAATGCGGCGGGCAATCTCGAGGGCTTCACCAAAGCTACGCGCCAACCCGTTGGGAGGTTGCTGGATCTGCAATTCTCGCAGCACCTTCTCGAAGCGCTCCCGGTCTTCGGCAATGTCGATCGAGTCGGGGGAAGTGCCCCAAATTCGAGGCACGGTTTCTTCGGAGAGACCCGCCGCCGCACAGGACTGGAGACGCTGATCTAGATAGCCCTGGAGAGGCATGGCTAATTTCAAGGGGGTTTGGCCACCAAACTGAATGATGATACCCACCGGGTTCTCGGCTTCGATAATATTCAGTACATCTTCTTTGGTCAGGGGCTCAAAATAGAGGCGATCGCTGGTGTCATAGTCGGTGGAAACGGTTTCGGGATTAGAGTTGACCATGATAGTTTCATAGTCCAACGCTTGCAGGGCATAGGAGGCATGGCAGCAGCAGTAGTCAAACTCAATCCCCTGGCCAATACGGTTGGGGCCACTGCCTAAAATCATCACCTTCGGGCGATCGCTGGGTAGCACCTCGGTTTCGGATTCGTAGGTGGAGTAGTAATAGGGGGTGAAGGCTTCAAACTCGGCGGCACAGGTGTCCACGGTTTTGTAAACGGGGATTACACCCAGCCCCTTGCGATAGGCGCGGACTTCATCTTCCGTGGTTTTAGCAGCATAGGCAATCTGGCGATCGCTAAAGCCCTCCTGTTTAATGGCAAACAACTGCTCAGAGGTAAGACTTTTAAGCGGCGTGCGTTTAAGGAATTTCTCGGTATCCAGGAGGGCTTGGAGTTTATCCAGGAACCACGGATCAATCCCCGTCAGTTCATAAATTTCCTCCACCGTCATCCCCATGAGCAAGGCGTGACGGACGGTGAAAATTCGCTCAGGATTGGGGGTTCGTAACCCAGCGCGGATCTGTTCTAAACTGGGCAATTTCTCGTTCCGATCACAGCCCCACCCGGCGCGACCCGTTTCCAGCGATCGCAGGGCTTTTTGAAACGACTCCTGAAAGGTACGACCCATAGCCATGGCTTCCCCGACTGACTTCATCTGGGTGGTCAGGGTGGTGCTAGAACCGGGAAATTTTTCAAAGGCAAACCGGGGAATCTTAGTGACAACGTAATCAATGGTCGGTTCAAAGGAAGCAGGGGTTTTTTTGGTAATGTCGTTGGGAATTTCATTCAAGGTATAGCCCACCGCTAACTTGGCCGCAAATTTGGCGATGGGAAACCCCGTGGCCTTGGAGGCTAGGGCAGAACTGCGAGAAACCCGAGGATTCATCTCAATCACAATGACTGCGCCCGTGTTGGGGTTGACGGCAAATTGAATATTAGAGCCGCCGGTCTCCACCCCAATTTCCCGGATAATCTTAATCGAGGCATCCCGTAACTGCTGGTACTCCTTGTCCGTCAGCGTCTGAGCCGGAGCCACCGTGATCGAGTCTCCGGTGTGAATTCCCATCGGGTCAATATTTTCGATGGAGCAGATAATCACCACGTTATCAGCCAGATCCCGCATGACTTCAAGTTCATACTCTTTCCAGCCCAGCAGCGATTGCTCCACTAAAATTTGCGACACTGGACTGGCATCCAGCCCAGACTGGGAAATTTCTTCAAACTCCTCCTGGTTATAAGCAATGACCCCCCCCGGTGCCTCCCAAGGTATAGGCAGGTCGAATGATTAAGGGGTAGCTGCCAATTTGCTGGGCGATCGCCTTGGCCTCTGCCATGGTGTGAGCCAACCCAGAGGGACAAACCCCCACCCCAATCCGCTCCATGGCTTCCTTAAACAGCTTGCGGTCTTCCGCCATCTCAATAGCGGGGAGCTTAGCACCAATCAATTCCACTCCGTAGCGATCGAGCACACCCGTTTTCGCCAGGGTGACCGCTAGGTTCAAGGCAGTCTGCCCCCCCATGGTGGGGAGAATAGCATCGGGACGTTCCTTGGCGATCACCTTCTCCAGCAGTTCGGGGGTCAGGGGTTCAATATAGGTGCGATCTGCGGTTTCCGGATCCGTCATGATGGTGGCCGGATTAGAATTTACCAGCACCACTTCATATCCTTCATCTCGCAGCGCCTTGCAAGCTTGGGTGCCTGAGTAGTCGAATTCACAGGCTTGTCCAATCACGATCGGGCCAGAGCCGATCAGCATAATCTTGTGGAGGTCAGTGCGACGGGGCATAGGGCTATTACGTGATGGGTCTGTTAAGTCCAAACCATTTTAGAAGCTTTCACTCACGAGTTGCTGTGCAATTTACTCCAGTTTTCCAGGTTTGATGACTTATCGCAGTAGGTTGCCACATCCCTGCCTGCTCTCGGGAAGATCCCGGAGACAACCTGGCTAGATGTAGATCTAGATTTCGTTGACTTCGTGAATAATCATGAATTCTGGGGGTGTATCCCCAGGCACTGGGTAGATACCCTACTTATGGGGGCGGATAAAGTCTCATATTCTAATTGCAAAGGAAAACAAAATAAAACAATGGTTTCGTTAAGCTTTGTTTTTTAAATCACTTTTAAACCATCATGAGTAACTGTCCTCTTTGTTCTAACCAACTCCTCCGCCAGATTCGGCACAATCAGACCTATTGGTTTTGTCACCACTGTTGGCAAGAAGCGCCTGATCTCTTTGCATTGCTGACTTGTCCGATTCACCCCTTAGAAATCACTAAAAACACACCTGCATTCAGTACTGGGAGCCTTTAACTCATCAAGTGTGCTGCTGGTTCTAAGGCCATCAGTGCTGATGTACGACTCTCCATTTATACTCAAATAAATAGGGTGGGTTACCTGATAGGTAACCCACCCTTGATCTTGACCCACTTACTTTAACTCAGCAAATCACAATCACAGACTGGTAGGCGTATCAGTGGTCGGCAAGGCAACGCCAATAATGTCGTCATAGGCAGCCGCAACAGCACAGATGGTAATGGGGATCGTAAACAGCAGACCCACCCCGAGTAAGAGCGCACCGACAAAGTTAATGAGACCTAAGACAATCGCGAGTCCGAAGATGGAGAACCATTCCTTGGTGACAATTTTACGACTGGCTTCCATTGCGGGCCAGAAATCCATCTTTTTATCGAGAATCAAAGGAATAATAAAGAAATAAGCAACCCCGAGATAAATGCCAGGGATGATCAGGCAGACGAGACCAAGCACTACAAAGATGTTACTGATCAGGGTTCCCAGAAACAGGGGGAGAAAATAGTTAAAACCTTTGAAAAAGTCTTCAAAGGTTGTCGTTTGCCTTTTGAAGATCTTAAAAGCCACGAAAAAAAAGCCTGCATTTAAGGGGCCGCTAATTACCGTACTGGCAATAGTGCCGAGAACAGGTAGAAATGCCAACCCAATATTAATGAGCACAAGAATAACAACAAAACCAATAAATCCACCGAGGTTTTGCCGGGTTGTCTCCCATCCCCGTGAGATGTAGTCACCAATTTTAACGGAATAGCCTTGCTGGATAATACTCTCAATGCTTTTTGGATTACTGCTATACATAGGTGATGTATCCTCAAAAACACAAAACAAAGATCCTAAATCAATTGCTAGGGAGGCTGATAGCTCTGTGAATACAGGGACTCAAGCCCATTGCCAAACCCTTCCCCCAGCAAGACATCGGTATAATATCACGGCTGAATCAACCCCACGTTAAATATTAATGGAGCCAGCGTCGAGTAGTTTTTTAACTTTCTTAAGCTTTTCCAGGAAGATTTTGCCGATGATGATCCAAAAGCCTCGCTTCATCGATCCTTAGACTGACTGCCCTGTAAATAGGTCAATCATGGATTCCGAAAAAACAGACCCTTAACACCTCCCAAGGTCAAGGGCACGGATCATGGCTGCTCACTGATGCAAAAAACCATGGCACTTGAAAACTTAATACCCCCGTGATTGCCAAGCTCTCCACCCAGATTCTGGGGCATATCCCCGAGGGGGTTAACTCAGCGATCGGCTCTACATAAATAATCGACTGTAACAATGCTCGGAAATCTCCGGCAACCGTTGCTGACTCAATACTGATCCGTTCCCCCCCTGTGACTAACCAGCCATCAAAGGGCAGGGAGAAGGAACCCTGAAGTGCCTGGACTCCAGCGTGGAGGGCTTGGAGATCGTCAATCCAAATCACCTTCTCAGCGGTTGCCACGGCATAGGTCTCGGCAGCAGCGATGCCAGGGAACACATGGTAAAAGTGGGGACTGACGGTGACCTTGGCACCCATATTGGCATGGCCTGTGGGTTGGGCCTGCATCCGCTTCGCGGTGCCGGCACTATGGAGAAACCCGGTTAAAATGCCCTGGTCGATCAGGGAGATGCGACGAGTAGGGGTGCCTTCCCCATCAAAAGTTTCAGCACCGACATTAGAGCGGTGGAGCGCATCGTCACACACCGACAATAAGGGGGAAGCAATCTGAGTCCCCAGGGATTGCGGTGTGGATAGACTTTGTTTATCGAGGATACTTTGAGCATTAAAGAGATTGGAAAATGCACCCAGCAAGCTCAAAAATGCCTCCGGTGAAAAGACTACCCGATAATTGCCGGAAGCAATTTTCTGGTAGTTGAGGTGGCTGATGGTTTTCTCGGCTGCTTCCTTCAGACACCCCTGGATGTCCAGTTGGTCAACGGAGCGACTGATGCGGAAGGCTCCAGCACTGCGAGGTTTTTTCCCCACTTCCTCAGTTTTGCTGTACAGATAGACCGAAGCGACGGAGCGGCTTTCACTTCTGCGCGCACCTTCACTATTGAGGTAAAACCGCTCCAGATCGCGCTGGGCGAGACCGTTATAGGGCACTCCCTTAATGGCTGGGTGAGCGGATAGGAGTGCTTTCTCGGCGGCGACTAGGTTTTCAATCAGGGTGGAAACAGGTGCTGGTGCTGTTGGCTCTGCGGCAATATCCGTCTTGGGCAGGGTTGCTTCGGGGCTGAAATCTGGTGTATGTTCCTTAACACCAAACAAGCTAGCTTCGTACGCAGTTTTCAGTGCCAGTTCTACACCATTGGGGTCAACATCGGTTGTGGAGGTAATCCCCATGGTGTGGTTGGAGTTCCAGACTCGAACAGTAATGCTAGAACGATTTGAGGCTTTAACTTGCTTGGGTTCACCCTGATCAACTTGCACACTGGTTTCATCAACGGTGGCACCATAGAGGTCAAATTTGTGGATACCCAATTTTTCGGCACGTTCTTGAGCGTAGGTTGCCAGTTGATCAATTTTGGCCATCGGTGATCCTGAAGCTGCAATAAAGTAAGTGAAGAAGACAAAAAATCCGAGTGATTTAGCGACCACCGACGGTGATTGCGTCTACTTTGATGTGGGGTTGTCCCACGGTGACATAGATGCTACCGCTGACAGAACCACAGAACCCTGCTGCCAGACTTAAATCCTGAGAACACATGGAAATCTTATGCATGATTTCGGTGGCTTCCCCGATCAAGGTGGCTCCCTTCAGGGGCTTGGTAATCTGACCCTGTTCAATCAGATAGGCTTCATCGACGGCGAAGTTAAACTGTCCGGTGGGGCCAACACTGCCACCTCCCATTTTTTTGCAGTAAATGCCTCGCTCCACCGAGGCAAACAGATCGGCGACGGTATAGTCTCCTGGGGCAATGTAGGTGTTACGCATCCGAGAGGCTGCTGCATAGGTGTAATTCTGACGCCGACCGCTGCCAGTTCTGGGGTGCCCGGTGCGCTGATTGCCTGCGCGATCGCTGAGGAAGTTTTTCAGAATTCCATTCTCAATCAGTAGGGTATGCTGGGCAGGCATCCCTTCATCATCCATATCAATGGTGCCAAAGGCGTGGGAGGATAGGCCCTCATCCCAGGCTGTGAGACTGGAATGGGCAATTTTCTCACCTTTTTTCTCGGCAAAGGGGGTCGTTTGGCGTTCAATCTGGGTGGTTTCGAGCAGGTGACCACAGGCTTCATGGAAAATCACCCCGCCAAATTCATTCGCCATAATAATGGGATAAGTTCCGGACTCCACAAAGTCGGCATAGAGCATGCGTCCAGCGGAGGCAGCAATTTCCTCGACCATGGCAGTAGCGTTCCAGGTTTGCAAAAACCCTGGATTTCCCGTATCCCCAGCCCGTAACCCAATGGCAGACCGATGCATTCCTTCAGCACACAGGAGGTTACAGCCCACGGATTGGGTGAGGCGAATATCCCTGGCAAAGGTACCATCGCTGGCCGCTACCATCACTTCTTGCCAGTCGCGAAAATACACTGCTCGACGGGACTGGATATGACTGGCCTGTTTTTGCAGTGCTGCCGTTGTACCCAACAGCACGTCCCCCATATCCTGCATTGAACTACAGCCAGCTAACCAGGAAGTTTTTACCTTTGGGAGTGGCGTAATCGCGCAGCAATTCTAAGTTGACTTCAGGGACAAACGCTGTGGGTGCGGGCAAGTGCAGCCCCATAATTGCCAGGCCCTTTTCTAGTGCTGCCTTAAGTCCGGTAAAAGATAAATCATTGGTGCTGACATAGCAGTCAGCCTGCCCTCGAAACACCCGGACTCCTGCCCCTGTGGAAAGGCGGGGTGAAATACTGGTGATCGCATCTTCCTCAGCCAAGCAGCTCACAAAGTTGACCCGCTCCAGGAAGAATTCAACAAAGTCAGCCCCCGCTGCCCGGCCCAACCCCAACAGAGACGAAAGGGGTGCTTCCCAGGTTTCATCGAAGCGATGTTCGGAGAGCGATCCTTGACCATTGCCCGTAGCAGTGTAGTGAAGTGTGGGCAATTCTTGGGAGAGAAGCGACCTACTGTGGGGCATGAGTATCCTTGTCTGCTGAGATGATCAACCAACGAATTAACGGGTGTTTTCCCTACAGTAACGTAGCAGCACCGCAATTTGCACTGCCAAGCCTGCCACAGAAACAGGAAACGTAATTCAGGGTTGGCCTTCAACTCAAGGGAGGAGTCTCGGTATCCATCTTAACCCTCACAGGTTCCTGATGAACTTTTCGACTGTGACTTGCGCTTGCTTAAGAATGCCACTCATCAATGTGCCAAGTGCCAACTTTTAATCTGGAACCGATAAATCCCCCGCTACTTGCGGCGTTTACAAAAAGCGGGAGTTCGATCGCAGGGAAAATTTCGTAATGCCCCGTCTGCTTACAGCGGGGATAGGAATTTTAGCGCTTTGCGCCTTTCTTTACTTAACGATTTCTGACTTATGGTTTTGAGTAGTAGGCAATCAGAAACTTACGTTAAGCAGCGTACCAGTTGAACCTACTGCAAATCAGAAGCTTGAAATCCCTGATCTGAATATAATTCTTTAGCAATAAACTTCTTTTGCATTGCTAGGGCTGTTGCTTGAGTCCGATCGCTAACATTTAATTTATTCAAAATCGCATGGACATGAACTCGAACGGTGCCAGCGGTGATATGAAGCATTCCAGCAATTTCCTGATTACTTTTGCCCACCACAATTAGAGCCAAAATTTCTTGTTCACGTCGGGTTAAAGGGTTAGCTTGAAGTACTGGATAGGTTTCTGAAGCTTCGTTTGTAGCGATCACCGTTGGCTGATTTTCAAAGGCTGCCCGAATCTCAGTGGTGGCTGCCGCATCCCACCAAGAGGCACCGGCAGCGACAGAGCGAATCGCTAGGATGAGTGTTTCGGAGGCAATTCCTTTAAGACAATAACCCTGCGCTCCAGCTTCAACCAAACGGGAGACCAAAGATGCCTGAGTACGCGAGGTTAGTACCAGGATCGGTAGATCGGCATGCTGTTGCTTAAGCTGACGGCAGGCTTCAATTCCTCCAATTCCCGGTAACCCAATGTCCAAAACAACGATATCAATGGGAAGCCGTTTTGCCATTTCTACTGCCATTTCACCATCTTCTGCTTCGGCCACGACCTCAAAGTTCGACTCTTGCTGTAGTCGTATGCGCAAGCCGAGGCGGAAGAGTTCATCATCTTCTGCCAGGAGAATTCGTAGGGGATTTGCTGACATTTCTAAGGAGATAGAGATTTTTGGAAGGGGAGTACAGGTAACCGAAAGGCAAAAATTGCCCCATGGGGTTGCCGATTCTCTGCCCAAATTTTACCGCCATGCGCTTCCACAATTTGGCGAGTTAGATATAGCCCTAGTCCTGAGCCTTTCGCCTGACGATCGCTATGCCCTTGATAAAACCGTTTAAACAAGTGAGGTACTTCTTCAGGCGTAATGCCCGCTCCCATATCAACGACTCTAGCAACGTGGTAGGAAGAACCTGGTGCTAAAATCACTTCTACTTTGCTGCCACGCGGTGAATGATTAATGGCATTAGTTAACAGATTGACAAATACGCGATGAAGCTGAAAGGCATCGCCATTCACCCAGAGAAATTGACGAAAATCTGAATTGCCATAGTTAAATGAAATATGAACACGCCGACTAGCGGCTAATCCCATTAAGGTAGCTGCTACGTCTTCAGCCACCTCCACCAGGTCAACTGGAGCAAATTTCAACTTTAACCCTTCTGTGTCATTTCGATAGACATCTAAGAGCGTTTCTACTAGCTGCAAGCTGTTTTTGTGACTCCGAATCATCGTTGTCATCACAGCTTTCTGCGCGGGCAGGATGGGGCCAAAATTCTCTCGTCGAATCGCTTCCAGGGTCTCGATCGCTCCCAGCATGGGTGTTTTGAGGTCATGGGTTAGGGTGGAAGCGAAGTCTTCTCGAATGCTAGCGAGTTTTTCTTGGGCTTGCAGCTTCGCCTGTTGTTGCAACAATGTTTGCTGATAGGAGCGGTTGCGATCGCTAAGAAAGCCAGTCACCACCAATGCCAGAACCGCAATCAGCCGACTGGCAACGGTCGCAGCTTGAACCACATTATGGCTTGGAAGCCACACATTTACCATCGTCAGCAGACAGGCGATCGCCGTTGCTTGCAAGGTTGCAGTGCGATCGAAGCGAGCGTTGACTAGCAAAATAGGACCAATGTATAGGTAGCCGAACACGTAGTCGGGAGGTGTTGAAAACTCCAGTGCTGCAACGATTGCAAACAATCCGACAATCAACCAGAATTTACCAACCCATAATTCTCTATACATTATCAATATCAATCTAAGCGGCATCATCGATGAGAAGCGCAATATTTTGAGTCTATTCCGAAAATCTCTCAGTGTGCTGGATTACAACCGTATACAGCGGCTAGCTCAAGCACTGAACACGGAAGAGAGCCTGTAACCCTTTCTGAGCAATGAATTTTGGAAATATGCTTGTGTCTAATGGACGTGCAATCCGCTGTATTTTTAAGCGGAAAACGTTTAGATTGCGTTTATGATTTAGCTAAACGCAATCTAAACACTTCTATGCCATTTAAGCAAACTTTAGACGGTACTAATATATACAATTCACTAAACGCAAAGTTATATCCCTCTATATCTTGTTAACTGCTGCAAAATCCCCCATCATCAACATTGTTGTTCTTAAAAAATGAACCTGAACTAGCTTTTGGTTGAGTCAGCGAGCAACCACTTTAACAAAGCGGCGTTGCTGATTAGCAGTATAAATCTACCCTTTCTGGCAATCGCAAAATTTACCTGTACCTGGCTCTTGGCATTGTCAAGATCTTCGATTTACACTTAGATTGAGCAACGCCAAAAAAGCTTTGGCCTCACCTTATTGGAGTTTAACGAACCCATGCTTCAAGGATGGATTCAAATTGCATTGACGCTACTGATTCTAGTAGCAATTACTCCGTTCTTTGGTCGATACATGGCTCGCGTGTTTCAGGAGCAAAGAACCATCCTCGACCCCATTCTTAACCCGGTTGAGCAGTTTCTTTATTCAGTGGTCGGCGTGCGAGCCAAGGAAGACATGACGGGCTGGCAGTATGCGCGAGCGATTCTGTACAGCAACGTCGTCATGGGACTCTTGATCTTTTTCATCATCTCAAGTCAGGGTTGGTTACCCCTGAATCCCACAGGTGTAGCTGCTCCCACCTGGGACACCATTGTCCACACCACAATTTCCTTTATTACGAATACCAACCAGCAGCACTATTCGGGTGAAACCTACATGAGCTATGCCAGCCAAATGTGGGGTTTAGGCTACCACATGTTTACTTCAGCCGCGACGGGGCTGGCGGTAGGCATTGCCTTCATTCGCGGTCTGACGGGACGACCCCTGGGTAATTTCTATGTGGATTTAATTCGAGCGATTACCCGTGTGTTGCTGCCAATCAGCGTTATGGGTGCGATCGTTTTGATTGCAGCAGGCATCCCAGAAACGTTAGCTGGTCCAGTGGTGATTCCAACCTTGGAAGATCCAGCCATCAGTCAGGCGATCGCCCGTGGTCCCGTGGCTCACTTCGAGATCATCAAAGAGTTGGGTGAGAACGGCGGCGGCTTCTTTGCCATTAACTCTGCCCATCCCTTTGAGAACCCGAATGGCTTGGTCAATCTGATTCAGCTTGTGGCGATTCTGAGTATTCCCAGCTCGTTAATTTACACCTATGGCATCTTCGCCAATAACCTGAAGCAGGCGTGGCTGGTGTATTCCATTCCGTTCGCGATCCTGGTGGTGTTTATCGTCATCACAGCGATCGGCGAATATAACGGTAATCCAGCCGTGAATGCGCTGTTGGGGGTTAATCACGCACCTAATTTGGAAGGAAAAGAGGTGCGGTTTGGCTGGGCGCAATCCGCTCTCTATGCAGTCATTACGACGGCGAGTATGTGCGGTGCTGTTAACAGTTTCCACGACTCCTTTATGCCCAACGGTGGCTTCTCCACCCTGTCCAACATGTTTTTACAAATTGTTTTTGGTGGACAGGGAACCGGAACCGCCTACTTATTTGCCTACCTGCTGCTAGCGGTGTTTGTCACCGGGCTAATGGTCGGGCGCACGCCAGAGTTTCTGGGACGCAAAATTGAGAAACGGGAAGTGGTGCTGGCTAGCTTTTTGATTCTGCTCGTTCACCCGATCGCGATTCTGATTCCAGGGGCGATCGCCCTTGCCTTTCCGGATCAACTGTCGGGTATTAGCAATCCTGGGTTTCACGGTTTGTCTCAGGTGATTTATGAGTATGCCTCAGCGGCTGCCAATAATGGGTCTGGGTTTGAAGGGTTGGGCGATTCCCAACCGTCTCCCTTTGCGATCGCGGGTGGTGCCACCACCAGCACGACTGCCCTCTGGTGGAACCTGAGTACCTGCTTCAGCTTGTTAGCCGGACGTTATGTACCGATGGTATCTCTGTTATTGCTGGCAGATGGCATGGCTCGGAAGCAACCTGTACCCGCAACCACAGGTACATTGCGCACCGATACGGGCTTGTTCACCGGGGTCACCATTGGCGTGATTCTGATTTTGGGCGCATTGGAATTCTTTCCTATTTTGGCACTGGGTCCGATCGCGGAAGCGTTTCAAATTGCTAGAGGAATTGGGTAACTATGACATCCACAGACAATTCTCCTCGTCCTTATCGCGTACCATCGGGAACGCGAGACACACGCCGCCATACACCCAAGGTAGAAATGAAAGGGTTGTATCAGCGGGCGATTAAGGAATCGTTTGTTAAACTTGACCCTCGGATTCAGGTGAGAAACCCGGTCATGTTTGTGGTCTGGGTAGGCACCCTGGTGACCCTATTGCTCGCTATCGATCCGAATTTGTTTGGGACGCTGCAAGCGGATGTGAACAAGCAGCGGTTGCTGAACGGGTTAATAACCTTCATTCTGCTCTTCACGATCGTCTTTGCCAACTTTGCTGAAGCCGTTGCTGAAGGACGGGGTAAAGCACAGGCGGATGCACTCCGGGCAACGCGCAGCGACACGATCGCCAAGAAAATTTTGCCGACTGGTGCAGTTCAAGAGGTTAGCTCTACTGAGCTTCGCCGAGGCGATCAGGTCAAGGTGGTTGCGGGAGACATGATTCCGGCGGATGGAGAAATCATTGCGGGCATTGGCTCGGTCGATGAATCTGCCATCACTGGCGAGTCAGCTCCCGTACTCAAGCAACCTGGCACGGATATCATGAGTTCGGTTACAGGGGGCACGCGCCTGCTGTCCGATGAACTGACCTTGAGAATTACCGCCGATCCAGGACAGGGCTTTATCGATCGCATGATTGCCCTGGTCGAAGGGGCAGAACGCACTAAAACTCCCAACGAGATTGCCCTAACGGTACTGCTGGCAGTCTTGACGCTGGTATTTCTGATTGTGGTGGCAAACATTCCACCCATTACAGGTTATGTTGCGGGCTTCCTCAGTACCTCAACAGGTGAGCAAGCAGCAGCAGAGTTGCGCAACGGAGCCAGTGTTGCCATCATGATCTCGCTGCTGGTGGCGCTGATTCCCACTACGATCGGCGGCTTGTTGAGCGCGATCGGCATTGCCGGGATGGATCGCGTCGCTCAGTTTAACGTCATTGCCACCTCTGGACGTGCCGTAGAAGCCTGTGGCGATATCAACACCCTGGTTCTGGACAAAACGGGCACCATTACCCTTGGCAACCGGCTCGCTGCCGAATTCATTCCAGTGAATGGGCACAGTCTCCAAGATGTTGCTCAGGTTGCCTTGAATGCCAGTGTGTTTGATGAAACGCCAGAAGGTCGCTCGATCGTGGCATTGGCAACGCAATCGGGTGCAACCGTCAGTTTCGACCCGAAACTCGCTGAGGGTGTGGAGTTTTCTGCCAGAACGCGCATGAGCGGCACCGACTTTGAGGGCAAAGAAATCCGCAAGGGGGCGGTGGATGCGATTAAGGGGTTTGTGCGATCGCGCGGTGGTTATGTTCCCAATAGCTTAGATGAAGCTTATGAGCGAGTTTCCAAATTAGGGGGTACACCGCTTGCCGTTTGTCAGAATGATGACATCTACGGCGTGATTTACCTCAAAGACACAGTTAAACCGGGTCTCCGAGAACGGTTTGATCAACTGCGACGCATGGGTGTTCGCACCATTATGCTCACAGGTGACAACCGCATTACGGCATCGGTGATTGCTGAAGAGGCAGGAGTCGATGACTTTATTGCCGAAGCCACTCCCGAAGACAAGATTGAGGTGATTCGCAGTGAACAGGCGCAGGGCAAGCTGGTTGCCATGACTGGAGACGGCACCAATGATGCTCCGGCACTGGCACAAGCGAATGTCGGGTTAGCAATGAACTCTGGAACGCAAGCGGCAAAAGAAGCTGCCAACATGGTGGACTTGGATTCTGACCCGACGAAGTTGATCGATCTGGTGACGATCGGCAAACAACTGTTGATTACCCGTGGTGCACTCACTACCTTCTCCGTTGCCAACGACATCGCTAAATACTTCGCAATCATTCCCACCATCTTCGCCGCTGCAGGCATTGGCGCACTCAACGTGATGGGGTTGAAGAGCGCTAACTCTGCCATCATTTCAGCCCTGATTTACAATGCGCTAATCATTTTGGTGTTGATTCCGTTGGCACTGAAAGGCGTTCAGTTTAGACCCCTAACCGCCGATCAACTGTTGCGTCGCAACATCCTCATCTACGGTGTGGGCGGTGTAGTTGCCCCATTTATCGCCATCAAGCTGATTGATGTGATTTTGCCCTTCTCCTAACGGTGTATCGGTATCGATGAAACCCTCAGTTCCATCCAAACACCTATCACCTTCACACCCATTCAAATTACTGCTATGAAACCAATTCCCATGCCACGAAACCTGCCTCGATCAATACCTCAGACGCTTGATACTATCTCTGAAATTGGCTCTGAATGGCGCAGACAAAAGTTGCCGCTCTACCTGTTTCTAGGTTTGTGCTTCAACTTAATTTTGGCTCCAGCGGTCTTGGCGGCCACGGGTGGAGACTTGTCACGCACTCAAGCTTACTGGCTCGGAGCGTTAGTGCTTCTGACCGTTGCACTTTCGATTTATCTCTTTTTCGTCATGTTTGTACCGGAGAGGTTCTAATGAGTTTTGCACGTGAAGCGAGTAGAGCCGTTCGTTCTACCCTGGTGCTCTGGGTTCTAACGGCAATCATTTATCCCTTTGTGATACTTGCGGTTGGGCAGCTTGTCTTTCCCTTTCAAGCCAATGGCAGCATTATTACCAACACTCAAGGTCAGCCCGTTGGGTCAGCGTTGATTGGACAACCCTTTACCAGCGATCGGTACTTCAACAGTCGCCCTAGCACGACCAGCTACAGCACCGCCGATCCGAAAAAGGATGAGTCAAAGGTGCTACAAACTGGCGTGTCAGGAGCCAGCAACCTAGCACCCAGTAATCCGGCATTGCTCGATCGCATCAAGGGTAAGCCTGATCCTGATCTAGCAAAGGCGATCGAAGGTGACATTCCTAGATTGCAGAAAGCAGGCGTGAAACCGACGGCTGACTTGGTCTATACCTCTGGTTCCAGCCTTGATCCCCATATCACTCCCGACGGGGCAAGGGCACAGATCGATCGGGTCGCTAAGGCACGGGGACTGCAACCCAAGCAGCTTGAAGCAATGATTAAACAGAACATCGATGGTCGCTTCCTAGGCATCTTTGGTGAACCGGGTGTCAATGTGCTGAAGCTCAACCTGGCGCTTGACGCGCTTAAACCCGCATAGGTGCAATTTTTAGAGAAGGGGAAGTGTGTTCCGTCTCTGGAGCGACAGTTTACCTCCCTTCAACACAAGATTGGTATTACCTGCCTTATAAAGAAATCAATTCAGATTCCGAAGGTCAGACGGCTTTTTTTAAAAAGTCCACTGTTGGCACGGGCAGCAGAGACTCCTCTAGTTCAGGAGGCTCCGCTTTTTTGCCGAGGAAATTGCAGCGATCCAGGCGATCCCCCTGGTGCAGCGAAAGCTAGTTATGACCATCGGTGCAGCGATCGGCAGTGTTGCGATCGCTTGTCTAGTGTTTTGTTTAGGAACCATGCTTTTTGCTCTCATTATGCCTCCTCAATTGAGTATTGCTCCGGTGCAGGAAAACCAATCAGCGATCGCCCCCTTCTAAGAGGATGTTTTAAAAGGGTCGTCTTGAGCCTCAAATACGACTCAGTGGTGCAATCTAAAATCCATAAACCCTGATTCTGTCGTAGCGGTCTCTAGGTGGTCTGAGTGGTTGGATACACCCAGGAAGACTTTTAAAACATCCTCTAAGTATTAGGACATCACCTCAAATGACCAGCTTCACGTCCAAACCCTTTAACAACTTGGTGAAGGCAAGTGGTAAGGGATCGGGGTTGGATGCGGTGGCGGATGAGATGGGTAAGCGGTTTGCGCGGAAGTCTCGGAAGATGCAGCCTGAAGGTGCAACTGTATAGAAAATAGCCTGGTGATTTGACCTCAGAGGGCGAAAGTTGAAGCTCAGAACTTGAATGTTGAAGCAATTTGCTCGACGTTCCGGGTTCTGAGCTTCGTTTTTGGAGCAAAAAGGTCGAAATTTCGAGTTTAAAAGTCGGCGTTTCGGATTCTGAGGTCGGAGCTTCGGGTTAGAGGCTTAAATTTTGTCGATCGGAACGTCACATCTGAGCTTTTAGAGTGCAACATGAAGGCTAGAAAGTAGAGGCTTCGGGTTCTATGCTTAAAGATCGGGGTTTTTAAGGTCGATCGCGGCAGTCTGGAACCGCAGGGAAAGTTGCTGCTTTTAGTTGAGTGAGGTTGCAGTGTGGCTAAAGCAAAGAATGATGCCGTCGGAGTGGCTCAACCTGTAGAGGTGAAGCGTAAGGGTGACAAAATTTGGAGCCATGTGCGGCGGGCGTGGTACGTCGAAACGCCAGAGGAACGGGTACGGCAGGAGTATCTGTGTGTGCTGGTGAACGAGTATGGCTATAAGAGGATGTTTTAAAAGTCTTCCTGGGTCAGATTTTATGCTAACTGCCTCACCATGATTCGTATCATGGCCAGGTAAATAAATGTCTCCGAAGTTTCTGGCCATAACTCATAGTCTCGAACCAATCGACGGTACCCCATGAGCCAGCCAAATGTTCGTTCAACAACCCACCGTTTTTTTCAGCAATACGAACCCTTTGGTTTGCTCTGGTCGCAGCACAACCTCCACAATCCACCGACAAACATCCATCACCCACATCAGGAATGGATTACCGTCAAAACCGCCATCGGCCCAAATCGTATGCAGTCGCGATACCCCTTGACCCATCTGTTTCACCTGTTGGAGTACCTGTTTAGCCCCCTCTCGTTCGGGTACACTCGCGGCAGTCACCAAGACCCGCAACAGCAATCCCAGGGTATCGACCGTCATAAACCGTTTTTGACCTTTAATTTGTTTGCCCGCATCGTAGCCCACCGATTGGCTCACTCCAGCGGCAC
>NZ_JJML01000024.1 GCF_000775285.1 Neosynechococcus sphagnicola sy1
AGCGGCACTTTTGACACTTTGACTGTCGATAATCGCTTCCGACGGGCTGCGATGACGCTCCTGTTCAATTCGGGTACACTCTCGCAATCGGTCGTGCATCCGCACCCAGGTTCCATCTTTGCGCCACTGACGAAAGTAGGTGTATACGGTTTGCCATGCCGGAAAATCCCCTGGCAACCCTCGCCATCGCACTCCCTCCACCAAAACATAGAAAATGGCGTTCAGAACATCCCACATATCGACGCTACGAGGACGACCACCGAATTTCGGCTCGGGTATCAAGTCGTTGAGTAGTTCAAATTGGGCTTGAGACAAATTACTGGGGTAAGCTTTACTCATGACGCTCTCTCAGTGCTGTGTACGACATATTCGCAGCTTACACTGAGTGAGCTTTTTTTACTCACTAAACGACTTTTAAAACACCCTCTGAGAACCGGCCAGCCCTAGGGAGGTGTCATAGTTATTTTTAGGAGTCAAAGACTCCTAAAAATAATTTCCAATCCAGTTTCTTTGGATTTTTGCAACTATCCCCCGCCTCACCCCACCCCTGGAGGAATAAGCAGAACTAATACTCGTAATAGTCGGGTTCAGGCTCGGGCAACACAAAATTAGAAGGGTCGTGAATATAGCGGGTGACTTCCTCTTCTAATCGGTGAATCAAATAAGGTTCTAAGATATTGGCATGTCGCAATGCTGCCAGATAACCATCTAGATAAAGCCGCAGATCATCAAAGCGATAGCCGCGCTGCCATAACTCTACGAGGTCATCCGTCAGATTTTGATAGAAGCGAATTGAGCGAGTATCCTGGAGCATGATTCAATTTGCAACGTCCTATCTGGATTGAGACCTGTTATCAATAACATCGATAGCGTTCAGTCGGATTTCGTAGGTTACAACATTAATTCTAACTTTTTATCCGGGATTCCTCCTAGTAGAAACCGTAGCCTTGGTAACCTACCCCTCGTCAATCATTCGCTGGAATAGCTACATGGAGACGTAGTCTGGAGTAAGCGTAGCCTTGGTTACAAAACCCTGACAAGTGCTTTGTTAACCTAAACCAACGCACCAGAAGTCATTTGAGGGGAAGCCTGCGGTTGTGGCATCAACTGGGATTCAAATCATCGAAACTAACCCCCACTTGCGATCGCTGCTAGGTTGGCATCTTCAGCAATCAGGCTACGGTGTTTATCAATCGGCTGATATCCATCAGGCCAGAGAGGTGTTTCAGGGTCGTCAACCAGCGTTGGTGATTTTAGATGCAGATTTACCCGACGGGGACGGCTTGGAATTTTGTAGCTGGCTACAGCGTCATCAATTGGCGTTGATTTTGATGCTATCGGTGCGGGATACGGAAGCTGACATTGTGGAAGGACTCCGAGCCGGAGCCGATGACTACCTGACCAAGCCCTTTGGGATGCAAGAATTTCTCGCTCGGATTGAAGCCCTCACCCGACGTATCCGCAATGTGGTCCCCCCCGCCTCCCTAGACTATGGTGATTTGAAGATTGACCTCGTGCAGCGGCGGGTGCGGTTCAAGAGTGAACCCATTGACCTCACCCCTCAGGAGTTTAGTCTGCTATACGTTCTCGCCCAAGCCAGTGGTCTACCCCTCACCCGACTAGAATTGCTGAATCGAGCCTGGCCAGATGCCATTGATAATCCCCGCACAGTAGATACCCATGTACTGTCGTTGCGAAAAAAAATTGAACAAGATCCCCGGCAACCGAATTTAATTCAAACGATTCGGAATGTTGGCTATCGCCTGAATTTAGAAGTCCTGAAACCCCAGCCGATGGATAGCACCGAGACCAAAGTCCATAGGGGAAAGCGAACGGTTCCCCCCACCCCCTTGGTGATTCATTCTACGCTTCCTGGCTAGGGATGGAGGGATACAGCGGGGGCAGGTTTGCGATAGCATTTCTCCTGGGGGTTGGATCTGCGGTTGCCACCATTGATCCTACATGCAGTCACCATCGCCGATGATCACCAGTTCCCAAAATCCACTGGTCAAACAGCTTCGTAAACTCCATCGCCCCAAGGAACGTCGTCAGCAGCATCTCTGTCTCCTCGAGGGTACCCACCTGCTGGAAGCAGCCCTAGAGACAGCCCAACCCCTAGAGACAATTTGCCATACGTCGGACTGGCAGGAGCGCTATCCGCAACTTTGGCACCAAGCCAGTCAACAGGCTCGACGGTTAGAGCTGGTGAGTGCGGAGGTTCTCCGTGCGATCGCCACCACCGTCGAACCCGATGGAGTGGTGGCTACGATGCCCCGGCTCCATACCCAACCCCTGACCATCCAAACCTTGGGTTTAGCGATCGCAACCCTGCAAGATCCCGGCAATCTAGGAACCATTATTCGCACCACTGCGGCAGCGGGGGCAGAGGGTTTATGGCTGAGTGCGGACAGTGTGGATTTGGATCATCCCAAGGTGCTCCGAGCGTCGGCGGGACAATGGTTTCGGCTCCCCATGGCCATCAGTCCTGATCTGGAGACAGAGATCACCCAATGCCGTACCCAGGGCATCCAGGTCATTGCCACCCTACCCCAGGCACCGATCACTTACTGGCAAGTCAACTGGCAACGCCCCACCCTGATTCTCCTCGGCAATGAAGGAGCCGGACTGCCCCCCAATCTCATTGCCCTAGCTGATCAGCAGGTGCGAATTCCCCTCAGTTCTGGCGTGGAGTCTTTGAATGTGGCGATCGCGGCGGCACTTCTCCTCTTTGAAGCCCAACGCCAGCGGGGGTTTCAATGAGGTGCTAAAAAACGCTTGTTCATCTCCTTACAAAAGCCTGATGGATTGCGTTTTATCCGTAAAGATGATAAAGAAATCCGGTAATTAGCTCCCTTGGTATTGAATAATAGAGCATACCAGGCTCAAAAGCCTATCAACCTTGTCAGGAAAATGGAGCACCAGATGTCTCTTCGCTACAACAAAAACCAATCTCCCTTGCTTAAAATTGTTTACAGCCAAATGAAGATCGAAGGCAAGCTGGAGTTGGTTCCCATGGAACTCTATGCCGATGGTTCTGTTCAGCGCTGTCAATAAGCCCTCGATATCATTGTTTGCCCCTCAGTTGATTCTTGTGAAGATTCACCATCGGGAAACAACCGGTCAGGTAAACTGGGGCTAACGCACATCCTGTCACCGTTTTCAAGGTTAGCTATATGGAATTCTTATCTTCTGTTTTAGTCTTGTCTGCCGTTGGCATTGCCTCTTTGGTTCTGGTTCCGGTGCTGTTCCCTTTGATCATGCTGGTTGCCATTGTTGCAGCTATTTTCTAGTGCCGACTATCTCTGTGATGGAGTGGTTCTTCGTGGACAAGTTACCCCAGCACCAGTCAAGGGGGGAGTTGCTGCGATAAAGTTGCTTCAGAATGTTGACCTTTAACAGCGGTGAATGAGCGTATATCAAGTGCGGCTGATCAACCCAGCCATCGGCCTCGATCGCACCCTTTTGGTTCCAGAAGATCAGTATATTTTGGATTGGGCCGAGGCTGCTGGAGTACGCCTCCCCGCTGGTTGCCAGCAGGGAGATTGTTCGGTCTGTGTGGCCCAGATCCTGAGTGGGGTCATTGATCAACAGGAACAAAAATTCCTCCGCCCTGCAGAAATTGCAGCTGGATACACGGTTACCTGTGTAGCCTATCCGCGATCGGACTGTACGTTGCAGACCCATCAAGAGTCGGTGTTGTTTCAGTCCTCTTTATACCTGGCAGCGGAACCTTAATAACGGCAAACACCCCCGCCTAGCGGGGAACGCTTCCTGCCCCAATTCAGTCAGAAATGAATGCCAAAGGTAGGTTCCTGATCCCCAAGTGGCGAAAGCTAGCATCAACCGATGCTGAAATCATTGCTTCGAGTTAGATCTTGTTCTCTAGAATGCATTCGGAACCGAGCATCATGGGTACCCTGGATCAACAAGCTCCTGGCAGGGGGCTGCCCACGGCACCCCTCTGCAGCTGGCAATAATTTCTCCAGAAAGGGTGGACACGCTTCTTAGAAATGTTATGATTCTTAACACAAGATGGGATTTGACGCAGCGCAGGTTGGATGTTGTAGAAGCTAACACCAGGGGCTACAACCTGTTTTGATCGATCATAATTGGTGCAGTTGTCTCATGATACTCAAGCTCTGGTCTTCTGAATGGTTGCCATTTGAAGTCCCGATTCATGCACCCGAGAGCCGTTCTCTCCCTGCTGGGTTGCTTTCGTTCCCCCAAGCTTGACGGATAAAATTCAGGGCAATTTGCCTGGGTTTTTGTTAACTGTGTAACGTTGTTGGTTACATTCCGCTTCGATACTGTTTCTAACTTTCTGAGACTCGGTGCTATGAAGAACCCTCAGACCTCTCCTGACCTTGTTCGCGCCTATCTTAGGGAAATTGGTAGAGTTCCCCTCCTGACCCATGAGCAGGAGATCCTTTACGGTAAGCAGGTACAGCGTTCAATGGCTTGTCAGGATGTCAAAGATACCCTAACCGCCCAACTCGCTCGTGAACCTAATTTGGCCGAATGGGCTGCCCAACTCCAACTCTCGGAATCAGAACTCCGTCGAGCGATCGCAGAAGGCGAGCTCGCAAAACGGAAGATGGTCGAGGCTAACCTGCGCCTTGTCGTATCCGTGGCCAAAAAAATATACGAAGCGCAACATGGATCTGTTGGATTTAATCCAGGAAGGTTCCATTGGTATGCAGCGGGGGGTGGAAAAATTTGATCCCACCAAGGGATATCGCTTCTCGACCTATGCTTACTGGTGGATTCGTCAAGCCATTACACGGGCGATCGCGGAGAAAGGTCGTACCATCCGCCTGCCAATTCACATTACCGAAAAACTCAACAAAATTAAGAAAGCCCAGCGCCAGCTCTCTCAGAAACTGGGACGGGCTGCCACCGCAGTTGAATTGGCAGAAGAATTGGAACTCACCCCTCGGCAGGTGCGTGAGTACCTGGAACGGGCTCGTCAACCCCTCTCCCTTGATTTACGAGTGGGGGATAACCAAGACACTGAACTCGGAGAACTACTCGAAGACACCAGCCCCTCTCCAGAAGAATTCACGGCACAAGCAGCCCTGCGAACGGATCTAGAAACCCTGATGGCCGACTTAAACCCCCCAGCAGCGAGAAGTGCTCGCCCTCCGCTTTGGTCTGGAAAACGGACAGGCGATGACCCTGGCTAAGATCGGTGACCTCCTGAATATTAGCCGGGAGCGGGTGCGACAAATTGAGCGAGAAGCCCTGACAAAGCTCCGCAAACGCAAAGGCAGCATTGGGGAATATCTAGCCAGTTAGGCGGCGATGCCGAGCCTCTCAGGTCAACTGCAATGGTTGATCCTGTCCTCCGAACCCATCGGATTCGTAATTTTGAGGGGAAAACCCCACCTCAAGTTCGGTTCCAAGCACCTTGGGCTTTTACCGGTTTTTGTTACAGTGATGTTAAGAAACGTTTATAACTGTGTGAACGAGGGTTGCAACGTGAGTCATCCGTTAAATCGAGGCATTGAGTTCTTAGAAAGTGATGCTGAGCCTGGGAATTTACTGTGGCAGTATCTTCAATCCATGAACCCAGAAACCATTGCCCAGCTGTCCAAACCCAGCTCTGTCGAAGTGTTTCAGGTGATGGAGCGCAATATTGTTGGCTTGCTCGGGAACTTACCTTCCGAGCATTTTGGGGTCACTATCACAACCAGTCGGGAACATTTGGGGCGATTGATGGCTTCCGCGATGATTAGCGGCTACTTCCTCCGCAATGCGGAGCAACGCATGACTTTTGAGAAGTCCTGGCAACTAACGGAAGCAAACGGCTCAGACCTCTGAAGTCACCCCTTGCTCCCTAATGCCCTATCAACTTTTAGTTGATGGCCAAAGCGGTTTAAATCGGGTTATTGTTTCAGGATTTTCAATCCCTTAAACAATTCTTGACAGCCCACAAGGATTGACCTTGTCCCAACAACTCCCCCTGTCTCAGCCTGTTTTACCCAGTCATCAGCTGGATGGTTCAGTCCTCCCAGCCTTACGACAATCGCTTTTGACATGGTACCGTCAGGCAGGACGAGAGTTACCGTGGCGAAGCCAACAGGATCCCTATGCAATCTGGGTTTCTGAGATCATGTTGCAGCAAACCCAGGTAAAGACGGTGATCCCCTACTATCACCGATGGCTGCAGCAGTTTCCCACCATTGCCACCCTAGCCATAGCTGACCAGCAGCAGGTCTTAAAGGTTTGGCAAGGTTTAGGCTACTATGCCCGTGCCCGCAATCTCCATCGGGCAGCTCAGGTGATCATGCAGCAGCATCAGGGTCAATTTCCTGATCAACTTCCAGCGATTTTAGCGTTGCCTGGAATTGGGCGATCGACCGCAGGGGGAATTTTGAGTGCTGCCTTCCATCAGGCTTGGCCAATTCTGGATGGCAATGTCCAGCGAGTGCTGGCGCGATTAGTAGCCTTGCCCTGCCCCCCGCGTCAAGCTCTCAACGCATTGTGGCAACTGTCAGCCCAGCTTTTAGATGCCCAACACCCCCGAGATTTTAACCAAGCCCTCATGGATCTGGGGGCAACGGTTTGTACTCCTCAGCAACCCACCTGCCAAAACTGCCCCTGGCAACCCCATTGTCAGGCGTATGATCAAGGGATGCAATCCAGCTTACCGATGCGTGAACCTACTGTTCCCTTGCCCCATAAAACCATTGGTGTTGCCGTCATCTGGAACGACCAGGGACAGGTACTCATCGATCGCCGTCGCCAGTCGGGGTTACTGGGTGGACTCTGGGAATTCCCCGGTGGCAAAGTGGAGGTAGGAGAAACCGTTGTTGAGTGTATTGTCCGCGAGATTCAGGAAGAATTGGGCATTGAGATTGCGGTGGCGCAACATCTGGTTACGATTGATCATGCTTATACGCACTTCCGGGTGACTTTGGTGGTACATTGCTGTCGCCATATAGCCGGGACACCCCAGCCCTTGGCCTGCGATGAAGTGCGGTGGGTGACCCTGGAGGAACTAGATCAGTTCCCTTTCCCCAAAGCGAATGTTCAGATCATTGAAGCTCTGCACTCGCACCCACCCACCTAAAAAACAGCACTGGGAGCCTGCTCCCAGTGCTAGCGTTGGCAGTATCCAGCGCCATCCTCAATTTCACAAAAATGTCATACGATCGTTACAGGATGCTCTCTAAAAAGATGGCATTCTAACAGTAGTAGTTCTTTATGTGCTGTATGGCCTGATTCTTTAGTAGAGAGTCGGGCTTTTTTTGACAAATCCTTAGTTGTCTACAAGCCCAAACCAGAGATTTCGGGACGCAGGCAAGGCTTCCTGGTGGTCTGTGAAGATTTTTTTGCGGGGTTGAAAAACTTGCAAAAATAATCCCCCCTTTAAAAAGGCGTTAATCTTCAACTCAAAGTTGAGAGACTAATAGGTTATTCTGAACTAAATCAATATGGCCTTTCTCGTAGACAACCCTTATCCCTCACCATGAAACTGGCAGCCCGAGTAAGTCAGGTCACCCCTTCTTTAACATTGGCGATCGCTGCAAAGGCGAAGGCAATGCAAGCAGATGGACTTGATGTTTGTAGCTTCAGTACCGGAGAACCGGACTTTGAGACCCCCACCCACATCAAAGCTGCGGCTATTAAGGCTCTGGAAGCCGGGAAGACTCGCTATGGTCCCGCCGCCGGAGAACCCCGGCTCCGTAGTGCGATCGCCCAAAGTTTGCAGGCCGATGGTCTCTGTTATGCCGCTGAGAATGTGATTGTAACCAATGGTGGTAAGCATTCGCTGTTTAATCTAATGATGGCGCTCCTAGATCCTGGGGATGAAGTGATCATCCCGGCTCCTTACTGGTTGAGCTATCCCGAAATGGTGCGATTGGCAGCGGGAGTCCCCGTGATTGTGCCCACCGATGCTGCCAGTGGCTACAAAATTACCCCCAGCCAACTGCAACAGGCCATTACCCCCCGGACGCGATTGTTTGTCCTCAATTCCCCCTCAAATCCCACCGGGATGGTTTACACGGCGGCTGAGATTCAGGCGATCGCCGATGTCATTGTCGCCGCCAATGTCTGGGTGGTTTCGGATGAAATCTATGGCAAAATCACCTATGAGCCTGCTCAGCACGTCAGCATTGGCTCCCTGGGGCCAAAGATTTTTGAGCGTACCCTGATTAGCAGTGGCTTTGCCAAGGCTTACTCCATGACCGGGTGGCGCGTTGGCTACCTAGCTGGGCCAGTGGAACTGATCAAGGCCGCCTCGACCATCCAAGGGCATAGCACCTCAAATGTCTGCACCTTTGCCCAGTATGGGGCGATCGCAGCGCTGGAAGGTTCACAGGAGTGTGTAGAACAGATGCGACTGGCCTTTGCCGAGCGCCGCATCGTGATTTTGGATCTGCTGCGGCAGATTCCGGGTTTAACCTGCGGCCAGCCCGAGGGTGCCTTCTATCTCTTTGTTAACATCCGCCAAACTGGACTAACCTCCCTCCAGTTCTGCGATGCACTCCTCGAAACCCATCAGGTGGCGACCATCCCTGGCATTGCCTTTGGCGCGGATGATCACATTCGCCTCTCCTATGCCACCGATATGACCACCATTGAGAGGGGCATGGAACGTCTAGCGACTTTTGTGAAATCCCACCTCTGACCTGGGTGTGGGTGAAGGAGCAGCGTCAACTAGCGCAGGTTCGCCAGGGATGTCCCTAACCAATCCAGGCAGTTTTGTTCCTGAGTCGGGGAAGGATGGGCAATGGCAATAATATGGTACTGACTGGGCTGGGGAGATGCCAGCACTGCAGGACAGGTGCGGAGTTGATCTTGGTGAAACACCGTCAACTGAATTTGATCGCCAGGCTGAAAATCCTTGAGCCGTTCCGATAGTTGTTCTGCGTGCACCCGGATACCATTGATTGCCAGCAGTTCATCGCCGCTATCCAGACCTGCGTGCTGGGCCGGAGAGTCACTCTCCACCCCTTTCACCAGATCTCGACCCTGCTCTGCCTTCACGGTGAGCCCCAGATAGGGAATTTCCTCCGTGGTGTGGGCGAGGAGTTGCAGACCAAAGGGCTCCAGGTAAGTCTGGAAGGGTAGTTCCTCGGTGCCCTGTACATAGCAGTGCCAGAAATCAGACAATGACTCCCCGACCACTGATTCCATCACCTGCTGGAGCTGTTCGGGGGTAAAGCCAACTTCTGGGATGCCAAACCGTTGCCACATTTGGCGCATGACATCATCCAGAGATCGCTGGTGGGCGGAGCGCACCCGAATCCGCAAATCGAGGAGCAACGACACCAACTCCCCTTTGAGGTAGTAGGAAACTTGCGAATTGAGGCTATTGGCATCGGGACGATAGAGCTTAATCCAGGCATCAAAACTCGACTCCTGCAAAGGCTGCACTCGGCGACCGGGGGTGTTGAGAAAGCGAGTGATCTCCTTACTCAACCCTGCCAAAAAGGTTGAGCCATTCATCAGACCCGCCCGCAAAGGGATCAGTAAATCGTAGTAGCTGGTGGTGCCTTCACTGAACCAGAGGGAGGAAGTGTAGTTTTCCTGGTCGTAGTCAAAGGTCTCTAAGGCCAGGGGCCGAATCCGTTTGACATTCCAGAGATGGAAAAATTCATGGGCCACCAGCTGCAAGAACCGCTGATATTTCTCTCGGTTGCGGAACCCAAAGCGGGGATAGTTGAGGGAGCAGGACGTTTTATGTTCCAACCCGCCATTTCCTTGGGAAGACAGGTGAAGGAGAAAGAGATAGCGATCGTAGGGCAGCCCTCCAAATAGCTGCGCTTCCGTGTGAATCAGCTGTCGGATATCCTGAATGAGCTGTTCTGGCTGTTGATTGCCCTGCCCCCAAATGGCCAATTGGTGAGGTTTCCCCAGAACTTCAAAGTCATAGCAGGCATGAGTACCAATTTCAAAGGGGCTGTCCACCAGGGTGTCATAGTCGCTGGCTCGGAAGGTAGGTGGCGAAGCGGCCAGCTTCGGTAGTGGGGTGGTGACGTGCCAACCCTCCGGAGGCGCGATCGCTACGGTTATGGGCTGTTTTTCCCATCCCGGTAGATACAAAAACAGGGCGGCCCCATTGAAATAGCCATGGGTGGTATCTAAGTGATTGGTGCGCACCGACAGCTCATTGGCATAGATGTCATAGTGAACCGCGATCGCAGCAACCCCTGTTGTCTCTACTTGCCAGTGATTTTTACTGAGTTTCCGCCAAGATAGGGGTACCCCCGTGGCGGTGGCCGCCGAGAAACCCTGGAGATGGCGGGCGTACTCCCGCACCAGATAGGAACCCGGTGTCCACACCGGTAGTTTTAAATCCAGCCGAGGAGGCAAGAGCCCCTGTACTTGCAAGGTTAGCGAAAACAGATGGGTGGCTGGTGCTGGCATTGCCACCTGATAGTGGATCTGGAGCGGGGAGGGTTGGGTTGTGATGGGAGGCTGGGAGGTCGCCATCCCCGCAGGGTGGGCAACGACTGGGGAGGGAATGGGGTGGTCATCTGCTGCTTGATTCATGCCCGGTTTTGCATTGAGGTGCTGTTGTTTAAACGCGCCCGGCCAAGTGCATCAACTGCTTGAGATTCAGCAGTTGCAGGGTTTGATCCCCTGGATTTGCTTTCACCCAGCCTTTACTGTCTAGCTTTTCCATAATCTTGTGGGTATCTTCTAGGCCAATATCGCTGACATCGGCCAAATCTTGATGGGGCAGGTTGTAAATATTGATCCCTGACTCTAACGGCTGACCGTAGGACTCTGCCAAGCTGACCAGGGTATTGGCAAGCTTCACCGCCGAAGGTTGACCCCGCAGTTGCAACCGGAGATTGGACTGCCGCAGCCGCTTCACCATCAGTTGCAGCAGGCGGTGCTGGAATTTGCCATCCTTGAATAGCATTTGTGTGAATCGTTGAGCCGAAATACTGAACAGATGCACCGGAGATAGGGAAACCACATCGGTGGAGCGGGGCGACTCATCGAGAATAGCCATTTCCCCAAAAAAATCACCTCGACCTAAAATCGCCAGGGTTTTTTCTGTCTCCCCCGTCAGTAACCGCACTTTCACCCAGCCTGAGATCACAAA
The DNA here is from genome assembly GCF_000775285.1 of Neosynechococcus sphagnicola sy1. Classification (NCBI taxonomy): domain Bacteria; kingdom Bacillati; phylum Cyanobacteriota; class Cyanophyceae; order Neosynechococcales; family Neosynechococcaceae; genus Neosynechococcus; species Neosynechococcus sphagnicola. The sequence continues at coordinate 11,066 of NZ_JJML01000024.1, forward strand.
GTAGATGGCATTTCCCCAGGCATCTTCAATCACTACCGCTCGTTCGGCAGGATATTCATGCTCGGTAGCAATCGCAGATAGTCCTTCTAGGGTTTCTGACTCTGCGGTTTCAAATAGGGGAAATAATTGACAAATCGCTGCAATCTGCATGGGAGCACTTTCAGAATTCTAATGGAGGAGGCCGCTCAATGGCAGTCTGCAATGGAAGACTCACCCGATATTGTCCCCCATGATGGCTGTCCTGCCTACAAAAATAGGCTGATTTTGCCAACTTTGACTTAAGGATGATGATCCTTTTCATTCTAGCCCCTTGCTGATTGGAAGCACTTTGGGAGAAATAGTAGGGATCTTTGTTTTTACTCTTGCAGGGGAGGCACCGACGATACTGGAACGTTCTCAATCTGTTGGGGATTGCGATACATTGGAATTTGGGTCGTGCTCAATAACAGTAGGAATACAGCAATTTTCCTAGCTTGCAACTGGGTTTCAATTAATTTGACACCATTGACGCTGCTTGGTTCCGGTTAACCTCCTCAGCCCAGTGAGAATCTCGGGTGAAGATAATATCTACCTCTAAATTAGGGAATTCTTGTCGCAGGGCTGTGATCATTCCCTGACGTATGCAATCGAGATCCTGAACCTTCAAGTCAGCAGGCTGTTCCGGGAGCAACCAGAAGGCGTGCAAATAGATGAATTCACCGATTTTAGTACTGCGAAGCCAAATCTCTTGATAAGGCAGTGCATTTACATTCTGCTCAAAAACTGCTTTGATCTGCTGCTGTAAATTCAACTGGGGAGAACCCAACAAAAGTTGCCTAGTACTATCGATAATGATTTTCAAAGGAATGGGAAGAGTGATCAGCACTAAGATGATAACTAGGAGCGGATCGGCATAGGGAACCAATCTGGAAAATGACGTTTTTTGCAGAATAGTCGCTAAGCCGAAAACCAATCCAACCGCAAGACTAATTAAACCGTTGATCAACCAACTACTGGCATCTACACGAACTAGAGAGGATTGAATTTTCTTGGTAATTTGAATTTGTGTGATTGCAATGAATAGACAAACTGAGGCGGCTATCGCCGCATAAATGACGGCTACAGCCGAACCTGATACCCGACCACCATGGAGGATTGCTCCTACAGCCGAAATTGATGCAAATAGAGAAAGGATGGTAATCAGGAGAGATTTAAGGAGATTAATGAACGGTACAAAGCCAATGTAGCCGAACTGAAATAATTGGCTTTCTGGTTTTTTGCAGCAACCGGGAAATCCACAGCGTTGCTAAAGCCATAAAAAAACCTAATTAAATTAAAAAACTCCATCTAGAAGAATTGCTTCAGAGTTTAATGAAACTCCAAATGAAATTCCTAAGATTGAACAGAATAAAGCCCCAATAAGTGAAAGTCTGAGAGCATGTTTTTCTAAATTGACACTGTTCATGACAATTTCAAAGATGCTTGATTTAGTAGGGAAATTTCAGATATTTGGCTCTTTTGGGATCCTGAAGAAAAAATGGATCACTTGATACAAGTGAATTCATGAATAAAGCCTGAAAGCCTTATGGAGAAAGTCATTAGTCTTGCTGATCTTCTCAAACCCAGAAAAGCTAGATATCTAGATATGTAAAAGTATAGTGATTGTCGAGCTTGAAGGACTTTTGTCAATACAGTCAATAGACGACAATTACCACCTCTAGAACACAGCCTATCTTAACTTCTGTCAAGAAAGTCGCAACGCTTCAGGAATACCTAGGATATCCCGAACTTCAGCGAGGGATAGATTCAAATACTGATCCCACTTCTGAGCTATGAACTTTGCTGGAGTTTGAATTCCTAAATCCCAAGCACGAGACATTTCTTGCATCAAACGGGTAAATTCTTGTGGGTTGTAGATTGCTGTTTGAAAAAGACCTTGACTTACTATCATGATGCTAATTGGAATTGGGGATTGTGCCATCATAAAGACTTGAAGGGCAAATTCTCCCACCAAATCGACATCAAAATCTGCAACGACATGGTAGAAATCGTGGGTACTTCTCCATAACATTTTCATATAGGCAATGTCATCTTCGACAGGAACTTTTTGAAAGAAATGAGGATCAAAGCCCCTTGCGAGCATTTCCTTAGCATAGATATACCCGAAGGTTCCTTCTGGCAGCTTGATCAACTCATTCAAATCGATCAGTTCTGGTAGCCAACGCTCTTCAAATAAAGCATTGACTTCTGGGATTTTTCTAAGTTCAATCACTGACATTTGAGCTGCTTCAGTTTCATCCAGAGCATTTTCTAGCTCAAAAACTAGATTAGGGTTGTCATCTCCTCCTTTCAGTTGCTCGTGGTTAGACTGGAGATAATGAATATAGGCTGAGAAAGCCTTATCAACATCGTATGTTTTTGGAGAGTTACTCATTTCTATTTGCAGATTTCAACGTTATTTTTGAGAATTTAGCACGATAGCGGAAGGATTGAAGGTAGGAATTACATATTGAGCAATTTAGTTTTTATCGATGCGCTAATTCTAGCTGACATAGTGGTTTCTATGGAACCAGACACAGTTAGAAATCTACCCCGCGCTTCAGCTCAACCCCACTATTGGCATAGTGTTTGTGGCAGTAAACTTCGGAATGAACACTGGCTAACTCGAAGTAGGCGGGGGGATTTTTGCAGCGCCCGGTGATAATGACTTCGGTGTCCCGGGGTTTTCGCAGTAAGGCCATGACAATCGGCTCTTCCGGGAGTAGCTCCAGATCCACCGTGGGGTTCAGTTCATCCAGAATGATCGTCTTATATAAGCCCGAGGCGATCGCTGCCCTGGCAATTTCCCAACCCCGGCTCGGCTTCGACGTAGTCCAACTCCTGCTGCTGCCCCCGSCATACAATCGCGTCTCGGCCACAGCGCTGATGATCCACAAGACTAGGATAAATCTGCCGCAGTGCCGCGATCGCCGCATCTTCGGTGTAACCAGAGCCACCCTTGAGCCACTGCATAATCAAGACGCGGTGGGACTTATCCTGACTGATGCCGCGACCAATGGCTTGCAGAGCCTTCCCCAGGGCACTGGTGGACTTGCCTTTCCCTGCTCCTGTGTAAATTTCCACGCCCTCAATGGCTCGATGACTGGCATTGGCCGCCGTCATCGGACGCATCTCCGAGTGCAGATCGGCAATCTCCAGCAACCCTGGAGGCGCACCCCGTCCCGTGGCAATCACTTCCATCTGATCGGGCTTCTGTTTCAGGGCTTTGATCACCTCCTCGACGGGCAACAATCCCAGATCCAGTACCGGGTTAATTTCATCCAGCACCACCACCGAGTACAACCCCGAGGCGATCGCCCCCTTGGCAACATCCCAGCCCCGTTGAGCTTCCAGGCGATCAAACCGGGTAATGTCATCAGGGCCAAAGAACTCGGCGCGCCCGGTTCGTACCTGGTCAATCAGGTGGGGGAAGCCTCGTTGCAGGGCTTCAATCGCGCCGTCTTCATCGTAGGGACGCCCTGGGCCTTTGAGAAATCGCAACAACAGCACCCGAGTTTGGAGGGCAGAATGGATGCCCAGTCCAATGGAGCGTAAGACAACCCCGAGGGCGGCTTGGGACTTCCCTTTGCCCGCCCCATCATAGACATGAACTTGTCCCACCAAGCGTTCGGAGCGATGGGAGGCAGTGCGGATGCCGATGCCGTTTTTACTACTCATACTGGGTATATTCTTGAGTATTCTAGTGAATCGGATGTCGGGTTGGGGAGCTAACCGTGAAACCAGGTCGAGTCTTTGTCATTGCCGCCAATGTCTTCCTTGAGGTGATCCGCGATCGCATTCTATACTTGCTGGGTTTATTTGTAGTGGTCTTACTGGCTGCTATCTTACTCATTCCGGGGCTAGCCCCCGGCTCAGGTGGCAAAATCATCCTGGATTTGGGCTTGGCGGCGATCAATGTGATGGGTCTAATTGTCGCCGTATTTGTGGGCACCGGGTTGGTGAACAAAGAAATTGAGAAACGCACGGTGTTTGTCTTGATCGCCAAGCCCATGAGTTGCACTGAGTTTATTGTAGGAAAACATTTGGGTTTGTCAGCTGTGTTAGCCGTCTTGGTGACGCTGATGACCCTGGTGTATCTGGCGGGGCTGAGTCTGATGCAAATTCCCTTCCCCTTGGGGAGCTTATTACTGGCGATTTTTTATATTTTCCTGGAACTGTCGTTGCTGATTGCGGTGGCGATCGCCTTTGGGGTCTTTACTAGTTCCCTGCTGGCCACCCTCTTTACCTTGGCTGTTTATCTGGTGGGTCATTTCACCCGTGATTTAGTGGCGTTGGGGAAACTCACCAAAAATCCAGGGATTCAAAACCTCATGGATGGCCTCTACCTGATCTTGCCCGATCTAGAGCGGCTGAACCTGAAAAATCAAGCCATCTATGGCTTAATTCCTAACCCATCGGAGCTGTTAGCCAGCGGGGGATATGCCCTGCTGTATACAGTGCTGTTGCTGGCGATTGCCACCTTAGTCTTTGCTCGGCGCGAGTTTTAGGGGGGCATCCGTAAGCCTACCTGCCTATCCCCTCCTAGGAACTCTACTGAGCGAGTTGACAACCCTGACAGAGGCCGAAAAACTCTAGGGTGTGGTAGTAAATCTTGAAGTGGTGAGAGACTTGCAGTTGAGATTCCAGTTGATGCACCGGGCATTCGCCCAGGGAAATCGACTCTCCACATTGCAGACAGGTGAGATGGTGTTTGTCCTGCTGCACTAAATTGTACAAAGACTCGCCATTGGCTAACTTGCGGACTTGCACGACCCCCTCTAACTTCAGAGCCTCCAGAGAACGATAGACCGTTGCTAAACCCATGGCCTGACTGTGATTGCGGAGTTCCACATACATCTCCTGGGCAGACAGGGGACGATTGAGGGACTGGAGGAGTTCTAAAATACGTTCCTGACTGCGGGTGGGGCGAGTTCTCATGAATGGGCTTCGCTTCACTGCACCAGCGGCAGTATGGACGACCTTCTTCTACGTTAAAGTGAAATGGCTTTTAATTGTAACGGCTGCCCAGCATCTTCGAGCTGAGGTCACCAAGCATGGGGTGACGGCGAGCCAGCAGCCTCCCAGAACCGGCGTTGAACCGTCTGGTTCTCAGCTGCCTGACCAGTACTATATTTGGGACGATATTTGGGGTGGAGGTTTGAGTCTGTGGATCAACAATATCAGGCACTTGTTTACGTGACCCTGCGACCCTCTGTATTAGACCCAGCGGGCACGGCTGTGAAGTCCGGGTTGCAACATCTGGGGTATGACAATGTCAACCAGGTGCGAATTGGTAAATACATTGAAGTCACCCTGACGGCAGCGGATGAGGCCACCGCCCAGCAGCAGTTGGATCGGATCTGTGATCAACTGTTAGCCAACCCGGTGATTGAAACCTATCGCTTTGAGTTGATCCCGGCCGACGCTCCTGTGGGTTGCTGAGGGTTGCTCTCTGGTCTCAGCATTCCCCCCGGGGCTAGATGACTGCATAACTCCTGCTCCACCGTTGAGGTTTCGATGAAATTTGGAATTGCTGTGTTTCCTGGCTCTAACTGCGATCGCGATGTCGCCTATGTCACCCGCGACCTCATGGGACTGCCCACTCGCATGGTTTGGCACGAAGAGACAGAAATTGATGACCTCGACGTGATGGTGATTCCTGGTGGCTTTAGCTATGGTGATTACCTCCGCTGCGGGGCGATCGCCCGGTTTTCCCCCGTGATCCAGTCCACCCTAGAACACGTCCGCAAAGGCAAGTTTGTCCTGGGCATCTGTAATGGCTTCCAGATCCTAACGGAGGTCGGCTTGCTCCCCGGGTGCCTTGGTGCGGAATCGTGATTTACATTTTATTTGCGATCGGGTGCCACTGCGGGTAGACCACCCCATCGACCCTGGACCCAGGGGTACCAGGCAGGACAGGTGATTCACCTCCCCATTGCCCATGGGGAAGGCAGTTACTACGCCGATGCCGAAACCCTGGCTGGCCTGGAAGCCAACGACCAAATTCTCTTCCGCTACTGTACCCCCAGGGGAGACCTGAGTGACCTCGGGAACCCCAATGGCTCCTTACACCACATCGCTGGTATTTGCGATCCCTCGGGTCGGGTACTGGGTATGATGCCCCACCCCGAGCGGGCTGCTGACCCCCTCCTGGGAACCACGGATGGTCGCATCCTCTTTGAGGGCTTGCTCAGTGCTGTCCTAGCCTGACATCACGGAAGATTTAAGGGTAGGATGTTGTCAACCATCTGGGGTAGTGGCATCCTGGCAATTTTTTCATGAGTAAACGCATTGACTCGGCTCTAGTGCTGGCATTTGTCTTCACAGCGGGATTGAGTGTCGGTGGGCTGTGGTTACTACATCGGGTCGCCCCTGACCTGCTGCCCAACCTGGGCCGATCGCCCCAACATCCCCCCTCGGTTGTTCCCCAAGGGCTAACTCAACTCACCCTCTTGGGCGATACCTTTAGCGGTTACAGCACCTTTCGCAGCCAGGGATTTCAGCAAGCTCTGGCTGCGAGCCAGATTCAGCTGCGGTATGCCGATGAATTTGATCAGGCCAAACGCACCCATGCCCTGAATCAGGGGCAGGCTGACCTCTTAGTGACCACCCTCGATCAATTCCTCAAGCAGCAACCCCAGGGCAAGATTGTCGGTCTGATTGATCGCACCGTGGGAGCCGATGCCGTGATTCTCAATACCCGCAAATATCCGACCCTGAAGTCGTTACTGGATCTGACGCAACTGGTTGCTCGTTCCCGCAGTCAGGGGCCACCATTGGCGATCGCCTTTGCGGGGGATACCCCCAGTGAATATCTGGCCCTGGTGCTAGATACCCAATTTGAAGCCTTTAACCTCAGTGATTTTCAAATTCAGAAAGTTGCCGATGCCTCCGCCGCCTGGAAGCAGTTGCAAGACCCGAGTCAACCTGTTGCCATTGCCGTTTTGTGGGAACCCTACGTCACCCAGGCTCGCCACCAGGGATACACGGTGGTGCTGTCTAGTGAGGATGCCCCCGGTGCCATTGTTGATGTGATTGTGGCCTCCCAGCCCCTCATGGAACATCAGCCCCAGGCAATTACGGATTTTTTGGCGGCCTACTATCGGCGCATTGATGCCAACACCCGCGACTCCTCCCAACTGCAAGTCCAGATTGCCAACGATGGCAAACTCTCCCCGCAGGATGCCAGTGCTGTTTTACAGGGCATTGAGTTTTTCACAGCCCCGGAAGCCCAAACCTGGATGACCGATGGCACCTTGAAACGACGGATGAATGCGATCGCGGCGGTTCTCACCTTGTCCGGTCGCCTCAACCAAGTTCCCCCCGACCCGGCCAGCCTCTTCACCAGCCGTTTTCTTACCAGTGCCGCCAACAATACCCAAACCCTGATTAGTTTGGTCCGTGCCGATAGCCCCGACCTCGCAGATCGATTGGCTGGTAAATCCAGAGCCATTCCTACCCCCCCGTAAACTCCCAGCCAGCCAGATTCAAGCCGCCCCTGATATTGGCAATTTACAAGTCCGGGGCGAAGTGAAGTTTGGAGTTGGGTCGGCCCAACTCACCGCCGCAGGGCAGAAGACACTCCAGAAATTGGCTCAGGAAATTGCCGAATTTAATACCCAGACCGTGGCAGTTCGCATCATCGGCCACACCTCCCGTACTGGATCTGCGAGTCTCAATCAAACCCTGAGTCAAGAGCGGGCTCAGGTTGTGGTGAACTATTTGCGCCAGCAAGGTCTGAAGCATAATCTCCTGGCAGAGGGGCTGGGCTTTCGCCAACCCCTACCGGGGATTCCTCCCAGGGATGCCCGCAATCAACGCACTGAAATTCGTCTGGTTCGCGTCAACTGAAGAAGCCAGCCATGCCCCTCCCTTATCCCCATCGACAGCAACAACTCCAACGATTGATCCGGCACTTGGGTCTAGGGGAGGTGGCGACCATTAACTGGCAGTTACTGGATTTAGCCTTGACCCATCCCACCATTTCCGCTGAATTTAACTACGATCGCTTGGAATTTGTCGGAGATGCCGTGGTGCGGATGGCGGTCGCCGAGTTTTTGTGGAACACCTATCCTACCGCTGCGGTGGGGGAATATGCAGCCGTCCGCTCAATTTTAGTCAGCGATCGCACCCTAGCCCAACTCGCGGCGCACTACGATTTGGAGCACTATCTCCTGGTTTCCGCCAGTGCCCTACGAGATAAGGCAGGGGAAGAGTCCCGTTGGGCAGAAGCCTTTGAAGCTCTCTTAGGAGCCTTGTACCTGAGTGTTCATACCCTGGAACTGATTCATCCTTGGCTGGAACCCCACTTACAACGGTTAACCACTGAAATTCGTCGAGATCCAGCGTTGCAGAACTACAAAGCCGCTCTCCAAGAATGGACCCAGGCCCATTATCGATGCTTACCGGAGTACCGAGTGCAGGAAACGGACCCCCCCCGCCATGACAACCACCGCTTTAGGGCTGAAGTTTGGCTGTCGGGACAATTACTTGGTCAAGGTCAGGGGCGATCGATTAAAGCAGCAGAACAGGCAGCGGCGCAGGTGGCCTTTACCAAGATTCAGTCTTGACATCTCCCCATACTGCTTCGCTGAGCATGGGGTCTCTCGGAGGTTCTCGATGATCTATATCAATATCTTCCTGATCCTTCCCAACCTCAGAGATTGTTATCAATTTCCAACACAACTGACATCCCAGACATCCTCTTAACCTGGTCATAACATGGGGGTAAATTTGCCGGGAAATCTTCTCCACTTGCCGGGTTTTAGCTGTCTTTTCGGCAGAGATTGGCTATAATCGATGTCGAAATCAAGTTCGGTGTTAGGGCGCAAGAGTGTTTAGTTTTAGTCTGCCTCACGTTCTTTCCGGACTGAATAGTAACGAATTGGTTGGGAGAGAACTGTGACGATTTACATTGGCAACTTGTCTTTTCAGGCAACGGAAGAAGATTTAAAGGAGATTTTCACTGAATACGGTAACGTCAGTCGGATTACGCTTCCCATTGATCACGAAACAGGTAAAAAGCGGGGATTTGCCTTCGTAGAAATGGAAGATGAAGCCAAAGAAGATGTTGCTATTTCAGAATTAGATGGTGCTGAGTGGCTGGGTCGGGAATTGCGCTTGAACAAAGCGAAACCCCGCGAAAATCGCAGTGGTAGCGGTGGCGGTGGTAAATTTTCTAGAAATCGCTACTAGCGATTTGGCAGGTGTTAGTAATCGTTAAAGGTTCTCAGCGATCGCAACCCTGGCTTCAACGGTTCCAATGGCAACGAATTCCTACCCACCAAACGGGTGAAGTAGTTCCCACCTAGGTTGCTACTTCATCTATGTTTGTGTGATCGGCTGCCGATGCAGTGAACAGAGCGACGCGCTCTAGGTACTTGCTGTCTACCAGGAAGCAACCGGGGGTGAAGCGAACCACCCAAAATCCACCAGGACGGCAATCCAAAATCACACCCTCGTCTCCCAATGCAACCGTATCGGGGGGGCGCAACATTGGCATTGGATCAGCGGTCTTCAGGTAGGGGGGGCGCAGGCCTAAGCGGACGCGATCGCCAACGGCAAAAGGGACCAGGGTTGGCTGCGGCTCATCAGGGTTTGGCAATGGCTCTGAAGAGGGGACAGGAGACATCAAGGACTACGCCTCTGTTTTTTGTAAGGGATGACAGTGGGCGAGGCCGGCATCTGGTCTCTGCTGATAGGTTACGTCCGGTACCCATGTACTCACCGCCTGATCGAGACCGACGTAATAGAGATACTCCGCACTGGGGTTAAAGTGGATACCAACCCGCAGGTTGGAAAAGTCATCCTCACAAATTTCAAACCCAAAGCGAACCACAATTTGAGCAACGAGACATTCCGGGGTATCTGCATGTTCGCCCGAGGTCTCCCGCTCTTGCCAGAATTTCTCTAGGAACGGCTCTAGAATTGGCAAAACTTTGGCAGGATTGCCGCCTCGACTCGCGAAGATAATGGCAGGATTGTTCTCGACAACAATGTGAAAGGGTGTAGCCATTGGTTTAATGCCTGATACCGAATCCATCATGACATTATTCGACAATCTTGTTACGATGCCAATGGTCAATCCAGGAGAATGACGGGCACAGCTCGTAACCACTTCTGAAACTGCTACCAATGAGGAGCTATGGGGGCGCAAACCTCATGGGTTGAGGTGGTCTCTGACTTGAGATCTCTGCGGTGGCAGGTGCCATAGTTTCAGGGATCAAACCGCCACAGCCATTGGATGTGCAGACAGGATAGTTAGGCTGGTAAGTGCTGACACGCTGCCCAAATAGTGAATAACGATGATCCCGGATCTGGGTATAGAGGCGATCGCCCAAGAATTTCAAACTAGGGAGACCGCGATAGGCGGCGACAAACGTAGAACCCAACGGTAAAAGTCGACCAATTTCCTCTGCTGCATCACTGCCCTGCCATCGTTGGCGGGGGTCTGCTGATGGATCAAAATCATGCCCTGCTGACAATCTCCAGGCTGCACCCCCCATTGTTGGAGCGTATCCTGCGCCTGCATCGGCGCATATTGAAACTGAACACCCTGATCCAGGGTTTCCAACAGTTGCACCAGACCCACACAAAGGTTGCAGTTACCATCGTAGATCACGAGGTAGGACATATCTACTTAATTGGCGACTTCTAAACAGGTGGCTGCCGCCCTCTCTATCATAGTGACGAGAATGATTGACGGACGGGGAGTGGTATCCCCACGGGTGGGTTAGCCTCACACCACTGATATCGGGTGGAAGTTTGGCGATAAAATCCTTACAACGATCCAGGTAAACTCTCCATGACCCACTCGACTGATATTGCAACCCTGGCCCGCTGGATGGCAGCTGATTTCAGCAATCAGGCACAGGCATTTGAAAATCCTCCTTTCTTTGCCCACATTCGGGTCTGTATGCGACCGCTGCCCCAGGAATTGCTGTCTGGGGTAAGCCTATTTGTAGAGCAAGCCTATGATTATCTCCTGAATGTCCCCTATCGGGTGAGGGTCTTGAAGCTAGTTCTCCAGCCTCAACACATCGCGATTGAGAATTATTTGGTAAAGCAGGAAGAAAAATTCTATGGAGCGTCTCGAGAACCGGATCGCTTAAGCGCCCTCCAGATTAAGGATTTAGAGCAGCTCCCAGGATGCAATATGGTGGTGGAATGGGCTGGTGAGAGCTTTAAAGGAACCGTAGAACCAGGAAAGGCCTGCATTGTCCACCGCAAGGGCAAAACGACCTATCTAGACAGTGAGTTTGAGATTGATGCCAAGCAATTTATCAGCCACGACCGGGGGCGGGATGTGGCAACGGATGAGCATATCTGGGGATCGATCGCCGGCCCTTTCCATTTTGTGCGCTGGGCAAGTTTTGCGGATGAAATCAAGGTTTAATCTCGATCTGTCCATCGGGTGGAAAAAATTCTTGTTCAGGTCGGTCTGAATGAACCCCTTTCCTGATACGGTGTGTAGAAGACTCTAAATGTTCCCCTAGGGCTTCGTCCGTTCCAGGATGCCTAGGACTCTAATTTAAAGTCCGATCCGTACCGTGAACTTTACTCGTTCAAGATTCAGCAAGATGAAAGTCCTGGTTATTGGCGGCGATGGCTACTGTGGTTGGGCAACTGCACTTTATCTTTCCAACCAAGGTTATGAAGTTGGCATTCTCGATAGTCTAGTGCGCCGACACTGGGATCTGGAACTTTGCCTGGAAACCCTAACTCCTATTGCTCCAATCCAACAGCGGCTCCAACGCTGGCAAGATTTGACAGGCAAGGCGATTGACTTATTCATTGGTGATATTACCAATTACACTTTCCTGGAAAAATCTTTATTGCAGTTCCAGCCAGACACCATCGTTCACTTTGGTGAACAGAGATCGGCACCGTTTTCGATGATTGATCGCGAACACGCAGTGCTGACCCAGGTTAACAATGTGGTCGGGACGCTCAACCTACTCTATGCCATTCGAGAGCACTTCCCAGACTGTCACCTCGTGAAGTTGGGAACTATGGGTGAGTACGGCACTCCCAATATTGATATTGAAGAAGGCTACATCACAATTGAGCATAATGGGCGCAAGGATACCCTGCCCTATCCCAAGCAACCTGGAAGTATGTACCACTTGAGCAAGGTGCATGACTCCCACAACATTCATTTTGCTTGTCGTATTTGGGGGCTGCGGGCGACCGATCTCAACCAAGGAGTCGTCTATGGGGTGCTGACCGATGAAACGGGCATGGACGAGTTGCTGATTAATCGCCTCGACTACGATGGAATTTTTGGCACGGCTTTGAATCGCTTCTGTATTCAGGCCGCGATCGGTCATCCGCTGACGGTCTATGGCAAGGGGGGGCAAACCCGTGGGTTCTTAGATATTCGGGATACGGTGCGGTGTGTGGAGTTGGCGATCGCCAACCCAGCTAACCCAGGCGAGTTCCGGGTGTTTAACCAGTTTACAGAACAGTTTAGTGTGGGTGACCTAGCGCTGATGGTGAAAAAAGCTGGCAACTCCATCGATCTCAACGTTGAGATTCATCACTTGGATAACCCCAGAGTCGAAAAAGAAGAGCACTACTTCAACGCTAAGAATACCAATCTCCTTGATTTGGGCTTACAACCCCACTACCTCTCAGATTCCCTCCTCGATTCCCTGCTTAACTTTGCCATTAAATATCAGCAGCGTGTCGATAACAACCAGATCCTACCCAAGGTCAACTGGCGGTAGTGAGATCAAGCTTGTGGGCAATTCGTCGTCCTAAAGCCCATGGCAGCAGCTAATGACGGGGCTGGTTCCTTCTGGGAATTTCATCCTAGCGATCAACCGCGTTATGCAAGCCAAAAAAGCTAGAAATGGAGGAAGGTCATCGGATGGATTTCCTGAGAGGAGGTGAGTGCAGTGTTACATTTCCCTGATCCCGAATTCACCATGGCTGTTGATGACATCAGACAGAGAATCCTGAAGAAATCGTTGCGCCGTGGAACGCTCCTTGTAGGATGATAGCCATAGTAGACAACACCCCCAAAAATATTGACCCTAGCCAGCAGCGGGCAATGCCTGAAAAATAAAGTCGAGGACTTTTAATCGGTCTCAAACTCACCTGAGAAAGCCAAAATTATTGCGTGTTCTACTGTGAATCGTTTGACAGCAGAGTCGAAGCACCAACTTTTGTCAGTTATAGAGCAATTCCCCAATAAATGAGTTACAGCTCCTTGGTTAGAAGTCAGCATCACAAAACCCTGCTGGGTTCAGACTCCTGGATGCTTAAGTCAGAATGTATCCCACCTGAGGGAGAACCACTCTTAGCGATCGCTATTAAGATTTGGGCGATGGCGTATCAGGCAGCCTCCCAGAATTGGCGACTGATAATAATCTGACAGTCCGAGACGGTTCTCAGCTGCCTGACCAGCGCTATCCCTCAGTTGCGCCATCCAGTTCAAGTGCTCAGTGACCAAAACCGTTGACGTTGGGATGACCTAGTTATCAATGCGTATCGCCCTCTTTACTGAAACCTTTTTGCCGAAAGTTGATGGCATTGTTACCCGACTGCGGCACACCGTAGAGCATCTCCAGCGGGCGGGTGATCAAGTTCTCGTTTTTTCCCCGGATGGCGGTCTCACCGAATACATGGGAGCCAGAATTCATGGGGTTTCTGGTTTTCCGTTGCCTCTGTATCCAGAACTGAAACTAGCCCTCCCCAGACCTGCGATTGGTCAAGCATTGAAGCAGTTCCGACCGGACGTAGTCCATGTGGTGAATCCTGCCGTGTTAGGGCTGTCAGGATTGTATTACAGCAAAACCTTCGATATTCCACTGATTGCCTCCTACCACACCCATCTGCCCCAGTATTTACAGCACTACGGGTTGGGAATGCTAGAGGGGTTGCTCTGGGAGTTACTGAAAGCTGGGCACAACCAGGCGCAATTGAACCTGTGTACTTCCACCGCCATGATGCAGGAACTCTCAGCCCATGGGATTCAGCGGGTTGATTTGTGGCAGCGTGGGGTTGATACAGAGTTATTTCAACCCCATTTGGCTTCCCAAACAGTGCGCTCCTTCCTCAGTCAGGGCCATCCACAGGCACCCCTGCTTCTCTACGTCGGAAGACTTTCCGCTGAGAAGGAAATCGAACAAATTAAACCGATTCTAGAAGCAATTCCAGATGCCAGACTGGCATTGGTGGGGGATGGACCGCACCGTGCAACCCTAGAAAAACATTTTGCCGGAACGCCCACCCATTTTGTGGGGTATCGCGTTGGTGAGGAACTCGCGGCAGTTTTTGCCTCAGCTGATGCCTTTATTTTCCCATCCCGTACGGAAACCTTAGGTCTAGTGCTCTTAGAAGCCATGGCCGCAGGTTGTCCGGTGGTTGCAGCTCGTTCCGGTGGCATCCCCGATATTGTAGAAGATGGGGTGAACGGTTACTTGTTTGACCCAAATGATGATCGGGGGGCGATCGCCGCTACCCAACGACTTTTCTCCCAGCAAGACGAACGAGATACCCTGCGTCAAAATGCCCGACTGGAAGCAGAGCGCTGGGGTTGGGATTCTGCCACCCAGCAGTTACAAACCTATTATCGGCAGGTTGTTGGTCGTCATCGTGTGGCTTCAGTGGCATAGCTGAGAAAACGCTATCACACCTACCTATCTTCAGAGGCTGATCCCTAGAAACGAGTTCGTACCTGTTCTCTAGGGAGCGGCTGATTTTTTAGTGTCTTTGGCTATTAAGAAATACCTCAAGTTGGTATTAAGAAATACTGCAAGGCGTTGAAGTGGGGTTGAATCGGGGCAGTCTGAAGATTAAGACGCTCATTAAAGGAAGGGTTCAGAGACCTATGCATGTGCTTAACACCACCCTAGAGAAGAATGTCATAGAAGCTGAGGGGCGTTATCTTAACTCCCGAGAACTCGCTCCCCTAGAAGACTATCTCCAGAGTTATGCAATCCGTCTGGAAACCTATCAGTCGCTCCGCGACCAAAACGAAAAGCTATTGCTCCAGACACTGCGTAAGCTCTCTCAGAGTCATCCAGACATCATCCAACAACACGGGCCGCGTTGCAAGTATGACATGTCGGAGGTGTTGCGCTACATTGCCCTGTCGATTCTGCGAGATGACGAAACCCTGTTTACAGAACAAATGATGTCTTGGCTGGACACCATTTTGATGGCACACAAGCGGAATGTTCACTGTGCAACCGCTTATCGCTATTTGCAAGAAACCATTACAAGTAACCTTTCGGCGGGATGCTGCAACCTTGTTCGGCCTTACCTAGACAGCATCATGCAGACGCTACAGTCCCATGCTTGAGTACCTAACCTACTTCACACCCTAGATTTGCAGGAGTCGCTATGACTAAGTCTATGACCGTTAGCCGCCGTTCAACCCTGGAAGAACGCCAAGCGGCTCTATATCAGATCTATCAGCAGGTGCTGGAGCGGCAACCCTATCACTCTGAACGCCGAGTTCTGGCTCAAGTTGAGGCAGACTTTCTCAAAGACAAAATCGGGGTGCGGCGATTCTTAAAGGAACTCGGCCACTCGGAGGTTTACTTGAATGCTTTTTACCACAGGGGTTCTAACCTGAAGTTTTTGGAGTGGTGTTTTAAGCACTTCATGGGGCGTGCCCCCTTAGATCAGCAAGAGATGCAGGCTTACTGCAATATCCTCATGCATCAAGGGGTGGGTAAGGTGATCACATCGATTCTCGACTCCGAAGAGTATCGGAAGGTGTTTGGCTGTTTTACCGTACCCTATGCGCGGGAAAAACGCTATTATTCCTCGCCCAAAGCCTATTTAGAGTCCCAAATGCTCAACCACGAGCACTTTAGTCAACGGGGTCGCGTCGTTCCGACACTTTACTGGCATCAACTGGGGCTAAACTGCGACGCGGGTGTTTGTCGTCATCCAGAGGCCAATGAGGTACTCGAACCCCTGTCATCGCCAGAAACCGATGGGCTAGAAGCTGAGTTTTTGGAAATCCTGGAAGTCTTGGGAAATGCCCGTGAGCATCTCGGAACTGCGATGGCAGAGCCCCGGAGTTCGGTGAAACGGGTGATTGCATCCCTGACCCCCGAGCAAAGAGATGCCCTGCGTCGTGCCATTCGCTAACGGACTAGTTTACAGAAATTCTCCCCTGGCAATCAGAAGCACACGCCCCCCGACCAAAACCGTGATCTCTGCTGTTGCCTGCTGCTGTGCTTTTAACAACAGCAGGGAGGGTCGGTTGATCTCGTGTCCCTGTTCCACGCGAATATCCAAGATTGTGTCCCCCCAATAGCGATAGTTCACCAAATAGCCTGCTAGGCAGCCATTGGCACTCCCCGTTGCTGGATCTTCTGGGATACCCAGGTAGTCGGCAAAGACCCGCACGCTCAAGGTATTAGCCGGATCGTAGGTTTGGGGACAAAAGAGCAGCACTTCTTTAGCCGTTAAGGACTCCACCTGTTGAAAGTACAACTCGCGGTTCACCCGTGCCGCCTTAAGATCGGCCTGGGTTTGCAGCGGCACAATGATAAAGGGTACCCCCGTTGAGACTTCCTGAATTGGAAATCGAGGATCAATCGCAGCGGGATTCAGACCCAAGGCAGCGGCGATCGCGGCGGGGTCTAAGATCTGCCCAAAGGTAGGGGCAGGTTGCTGCATCCACACCACCTCAGCCCCCGCCGTTCCATAGTCAAAACTCACCGGAATTTGTCCCACTTTTAAGTTGAGGGATAGAGTGGCGATCGCAGTTTGCAAGATTTCCTGTTGGAGAATAAAAGCAGTGCCCAGGGTTGGATGCCCTGCAAAGGGGAGTTCTGTCTGGGGCGTAAAAATTCGGACATCATAGCCCCCGTTGCGGGTATTCGTCGAGAGAATAAACGTCGTTTCGGAATAGTTGATCTCTCGGGCAATTTGCTGCATTTGAGCATCTGAAAGGTCGCCTGTTGACCCGGTAAATACAGCCAATTGATTGCCGGTATACTTGGTTTCGGCAAAAACATCGACAATGTAAAAGGTAAGGCTGCTCATTTTCTAACGGAGATCACAAATGGGTGCCCGTATCTTAGCTTGAACCGCATCAAGACAACGGATGTTTCTGGTAACCACGGTTGACCTGTGTATGCACCTCTACCTCTGGCAACTTCCCCTTGACCGCTTCCTACAGACACCCTGGTTCAAAATTGGCAAGGAGTCGGTCACCCTTACTTGGTTGCTGCAAATCACCTTGGCTTTTTTAGGTGTGGTGATTTTCTCCCGTCTTTTGAAGCATTTTCTCAAGGAACGGTTGCTCACCCGTCTCGATCAGGGAAATCGGGAAGCGGTTGCTGTTTTGATCAGCTACAGTACCGCCGTCTTAGGGTTGATTATTCTGTTGCAAATGTTTGGATTTGACGTTGCCACCCTGACGGTGATCTTAGGCACCCTGGGGATTGGGATCGGCTTTGGTCTCCAGGAGATGACCAAACATCTAGTCAGCGGCTTGGTCTTATTGTTGGAAGGGAAACTCCAGGTTGGGGATTATGTGGAATTTGATGGCCTCTCGGGGTACATCAAAGAAATTTCCATCCGCTCGACGCTGATTCACACCTTTGATGGGGGGGTATGTGGTGGTTCCCAATAGTAATTTGACATCCCAACAGGTGCTGAATTGGAGCTATCAAAGTTTTAAGGGGCGGATTCGGATTCCAGTCGGGGCCTCCTACGAAAGTGACCCGATTTTGGTAACGGAAACCTTACTCAATGCTGCCTACATGGAGTCTTTTGTCTTACATGATCCAGCCCCCAAGGTGGTTTTTATTGGGTTTGGCGACAGTGCGCTCCAGTTTGAGCTATGGGTTTGGGTCAACCGGATTGATGAGCGTATTTCTCTCAAAAGCTCGCTAAATTTCATCATTGACCACCAGTTTCGCCAAATGGGAATTACAATGCCCTTTCCGCAGCAGGATCTGTGGTTGCGGAATCCCGATGCTTTACTCCCTGGACAGCCCCAAGCTGAGGAACCGATCTCCGATAATCTCTCCACTCCGCCCCAACCTCCTCGCCCTGCCAAACCTGTTTCCCTGCGAGACTTGCTCCACAAAATTCCCTATTTTCGCAATTGCTCAGACCTGCATTTACGATCGCTGATTGAGATTGGCTACCGCAAAACCTTGGGGGCTGGTGAGATCCTGTTCCGGGAAGGGGAACCGGGTCAGGCATTTTATCTGGTTCTCTGCGGTGCCATTGAAGCGGTAGTGCTGCAACTGGATAAACAGGTTAAAGTCTATAGCACTGGAGAATTCTTGGGGGAAGTTGCCTTAATGCTAGGGGTTCCCTATGCTGCCTCAGCTCGCGCCTTGCAAGATAGCATTTTGTTTGTGATTGATAAACACAACTTTGAAAAGCTCCTGCGGTTGCGCCCAGACTTGACGGAGTTGATTACCCAGGAGTGCGTTAAAGATCAAGAGGTTTACAGTCAACTGCGTCATGATCTCCAAAAGTTAGGCTTGTTGGGGATGCCGGAAAATCACCAAAATGCTTTGGAGTGGATACGAAATCGCTTCAAAACCCTGTTCAATCTTTAGATGGATACGTGGTGGGGAATTACGAGATGACGGTTGGCATCCACCAATAACCAGCCTTCCTCCCGAAATTGCCCCAGCAACCGGGTCACGGTGACCCGAGTGGTACCGATCGCATTCGCCAAATGTTGATGGGTGAGCCGCACATTTAACCGCATCCCCTCGGGGTTGGGCTGGCCAAACTCTTGGCGCAGCAACAGCAGCAAATGCCGCAGCCGTTCTTCCACGCGCCGATGCCCTGCGAGTGCCAGCAATGCTTCTGACTGACGGAGGCGGCGGGTGAGGTGGTGAAACAGGCTATGGGCTAGGGTCGGTGATTTTTTCACGTCCGACATGGTCAGCGCCATCAGATCAACATCGGAGAGGGCGATCGCTTGATAGGGATGGATGAAGGTCAGGGGTAAGCCAAAGGGCATAGCGGGCCCCACCAACCCGAGTAGGGCTTCATCGCCGCTCGTGTAGAGCGTACTCAGCTGCACCACACCCCGACAGACCACCCAAATTTCCTGGGGGTAGAGTGGGATCATCGTCCCACTGCGATAGGGATGTAGGGTGCGTCCTTGGTAAAGCTCCTCTAATAATTGACGCAAATCAGGCTGGACAGTGGCCTCAGAGTCAAAAACATGGAGCATAGATATCTACCAGAGGGGATGGGGGTCTGGTTTGTAATCTAAATCACAAATCTAAACGACAGGTAATCAGCAGGTTGGATTCAGGTTAAGATTTGCCCCCATTGGCAGACAGCGAATCGCCTCTAGCAGTCCCCTGGCTTTGTTGAGGGTTTCCTCATATTCTTTATCGGGATCGGAATCAGCGACCAACCCTGCTCCTGCTTGCACACTCACCAGATGGCGATCGCTCCCTAGGGAGGTCACTACCATCGTGCGAATGGTGATCGCCGTATTTAATTGACCTTCAAAGTCATAAAAACCATAGGCACCTGAGTAGGGGCCGCGACGACAGGGTTCCAGATCGTGAATAATCTCCATCGCCCGAATTTTAGGAGCCCCGCTGACGGTTCCAGCGGGGAAACAGGCCTTCAGCAGATCCCATGCTGTTTTTCCCGGTGCCAAATCCCCAACCACCTGACTGACAATGTGCATCACATGGGAGTAGCGTTCAATCACCATCAGCTCATTCACCCGCACCGACCCTTGAAGGCAAACCCGTCCCAGGTCATTTCGTCCCAGATCTACCAGCATCACATGTTCTGCGACTTCTTTGGGATCTTGGAGCAGTTCTGCCGCTAAGGTGGCATCGTCGCCGGGGGTTTGACCGCGCGGTCGCGTCCCTGCAATCGGACGTACCGTTGCCAGCAAGGGTTGCTGTGCCCCATTACTGGGATGTTCTGCCTTGACCATCACCTCAGGACTGGAACCAATGATCTGCCAATCCCGGAAGTTAAAGTAGGCCATGTACGGGGAGGGATTGATCAACCGCAGGGAGCGGTAGAGGGCGAAGGGATCGCCCTGATATTCCGCTGTCAGTCGCTGGGACAGCACCACCTGGAAAATATCCCCCGCCTGAATGTGATCCTTTGCCTTCTGGACATTGCCACAAAACTGTGATCGCGACGTGTTACTGCTATAGGCTAATTGGGGCTGGGATGGCTGAGACGGCCCCCCCGGTGGCGTCCAAGCCAGACGATGGGCAGAGGATTGCAAGGGCGATTGTAGCTTGCCGACTAAATGCGTGACGCGATCGCAGGCACGCTGGTAAGCCTGGGCCAAGTCAACCTCCGGAGAGCGCAGATCGGCATAGGCGATCGCCCAAATCTTGCGCTTCACTTGATCAAAGATCAGCAGGTTATCCACCTGCATCCACAGACCATCGGGTAGATCCGCCGGGGATGGAGCATGAATCGGTACTTTGGGTTCAATCCAGTGGATCAGTTCATACCCCCAGAACCCAAATAACCCGCCAATACCGGGGGGCAACTGGGGCAGCTTCACCGGATGATAGGGTTGCAGGCAATTGGCCAGTATGGTGAACGGATCTCCCTCAAAAACCTCTACCAATCCATCGCGATGGGTTTGGGTAGTGCGCCCTCCCCTGGCTTCTAATACCCACAGGGGATCACAGCCCAGTAAACTGTAGCGAGCCAGCTGCTCTCCACCTTCAACGGATTCTAATAAAAAGCTGTAGGGTTCGCTGGCACAGACACGGTACCAAGCAGAGACCGGGGTGTCGAGGTCAGCCACCCATTCTTGATAGACCGGGATAAAGTTTCCCTGGCTGGCAAGGGCGGTAAATTGGGAAAAATCTGGAAAAATCATGCCTATATTCTAAACTGGGTGGAGAGCCTCGCCAATTGCCTATGTGGCCCCCTATCTGCTCCCGCTTCTTGTCTAGCCGCCTTCTCCTCCTGTCGGTGCTGTCACTGGTAGGATGCACTGCCCTTACGGTTAACCAGCCAGCACCGACCCCCACCGCAAGTTTGAAAACTGCGGCGGCGGCAGCTCCCAGTGCCCAAGCAATCACCCTGAATAATCAGGGAGCCCGTAAGGTTCAGAAGGGCAAGTATCAAGGGGCGATCGCTGATTTTTCCCAGGCGATTCACCTCAGCCCTCAGTTTACCGAAGCCTATCTGGGACGCGGGATTGCCTACTCAATGCTGGGCAAGCACCCGGCGGCAATCCAGAACTTTGACCAGGCGATTCAACTGCAACCGAATTTTGCCCCTGCTTATTTGAATCGGGCAGATGATTATCAACAATTGGGTCAATCCCAACGGGCGATCGCCGATCTTCAGAAAGCGATTCAACTGTTTACCACCCAGGGAGATCAGAAGAATGCCAGTCTCGCCCAACAGCGCCTTGCCTTGCTGCAAAATCCAGGTCAACCAAATTCCCCCGCTGTAGCCGTGGCCGCCCGCCCCACCCCAGGGATGCCCACTCCAACGATGCCCGCCCCAGTGGAACCCCTGAATTATGAAGCCGCCTTGGCGAGTCATCTACGTAAGGTGGGTGCCACTATGTTTGCCACCTACTGGTGTCCCTACTGTCGGCGGCAAGAGCAGCTTTTTGGGGCAGCGGTAAGCCAATTAAATATTGTGGAATGTGACCCTAATGGTACCAATGCCCAGCCAGCGCTGTGTGAACAGAAGGGAGTCCACGGATACCCCACCTGGGAAATCAATGGGCAGATTTTTCCCGGCATGTTGTCTCTCAGAGAATTGGCTGACCTATCGGGTTTTCAGCGGTGAGCAACGAGGCAATCCAGTTACATAATGTTGATGTTTATCGACAGACCTGGGACTGAATCACAGGAGATCGATCCACCTTCGACTGCCATGGACATGATTGGGGGGATATGTCACGCGCAAAATCCTTAGCAGACTTGCTGGCTCGAAAGTCAGCACTCAAGGTCTTTAGTTTAGGGTTTTTGGTAGGGTTGCTGTTACTCCTGGCTGCCAGTCAGGGATGGGGGGCGGGTGCCTATGCAGTCCTGCAACAATTAGGATTTACCTTAGGAGAGCAGTATGAGCAGTGGTTTAGCCAACAATCCCTGACCCACCCATTGATGTTACTGCTGTTCTCGTTTGTAGGCGGTCTGTTCTCAAGTATTTACCCCCTGCATCCTCTCGTTGTTACCCGTGAACCTTAGCTATATTGGCACCCATACCATTACCTCCCGGCAACAGGCATTCTGGAAGGCAGCGGCCTTTGTCTTGGGGGTGGTGACAGTTCTGAGCACCCTGGGGCTAGTTTTCTGCCTTTGCGGGGATTGTACTGATTAAGTTTCGGGGGTACTTCCATGTGGCGGTCGGGCTGCTGATTATGCTGATGGGAGTGAATCTGACTGGCTGGGTGCGCTTGCCCCGCCCCCAATTGCCCGTGGTGAAGCTACCGGCCACCAGCCCCCTGCATCCATGGCTCAGCCACCTCGGGAATGGCTTAAAGGGACCCTACGGGGTCGGCTTAACCTTCGGGTTGGTGAGTTCGCCCTGTACCAGTCCCGTGATGTTTTCTGTGTTAGCCGCAGGAGCCGCGACCGGCTCCCAAGTTCTGAGTACCCTCGCAATGGTAAGTTATGCCCTTGGGTACACCGCCATCATCTTTCTTGCGAGTCTCTTTACCGGCTTGGCGAAGCAAACCCGTCAGCTTTTACGCCATGCTGAAACCATTAGCCGCTTTGCAGGTGGGCTATTACTTCTAGTGGGTGGTTTCTATTTGGTGGACGGGGGCCGCTGGGTGATTGCCACCCTGCTTTTGCCCTCTCTCTAAAGGTCTGTGAATCTTCTATTGATGGATCAAGACGCTTGAGCCGAATGTAGTCATCAGCTGACATGAATTGCTAATCAACTGATGAGTTACTGAGGTTGGATCTGGGAGCCTCTGCCCCCGCCCCAGGGCTGGGAAATTGTTGCGATCGCACCTCTCGACCAAACTGTTGCACCGCCTGGGTAATCGTTCCCCACAAATCTGCATAGGACTTGGCAAAGGGAGGCTGCCGGGGGGACAGCCCCAGCAGATCCGCGGTAACGAGTACCTGACCATCACAGTAGGGGCCAGCGCCAATCCCGATGGTGGGAATGGTCAACTTTTGACTAATTTGTAAGCCCAGTGTCGCTGGAATGTGCTCCAAGATGATCCCAAAGGCTCCAGCTTGCTCTAGGGCGATCGCCTGGGTCAGAATTTGCTCCCCCGCCAACTCGGAGTTCCCCTGCTGACGATACCCCAACAGATGCACGGACTGAGGGGTAAGACCCACATGCCCCATGACCGGAATTCCTGCTTGCACCAAGCACCGCACGGTTTCAGCCATGGCGGGATAGCCCCCCTCTAACTTCACCCCTTGAATCCCCGCTTCTTTGAGGACACGGCCTGCGGAGTGCAGCGCCTGCTGGAAACTTTCTTGGTAGCTCAAAAACGGTAGATCACAGATCAGCAGAGCTTGTTTCACCCCCCGACGTACCGCCTGAGCATGGTGAATCATCTCATCCAGGGTAATTGGCAGGGTTGTCGGATGCCCCAGGGCGACCATGGCCATGGAATCCCCCCACCAAAATTAGATCCACCCCGGACTGATCCAGAATCTGAGCGATCGCGAAGTCCCAGGCGGTCAAGGCGACAATCGGTTGCCCCTGCTGTTTACGCTGCATTAAGGTTTGGATGGTAACTGCCACGGTTGCCTCCCGGCCACAACGACCCTGATCGCCTTTGAGGACTGCCTCTCTGTTCCTCTTCAGGATATCGCTCTCCTGACCTCCCCGAATGCTGTCACTGTCCACTCCATTCCTGGCTCTGATTCTCGATCTAAAATTTTTCTGACTGTGCGGTTATCCCTATGGTTATAAAATTTCAAGAACCGTGATACCTTGACGGATAGTGATTCAGTTGCCGCTGTTCCCGTTACCTTGCCCGAATTTCCGAGCTACTGACCGTGTTTTCGATTGGGGTTTCAGCATCCCATTTTTGAACGTGAGCCGTTAGTTGTGAGCCGGAGGCTTTGACTTGGTTGATTCTGTGCGAGGGGATACGATACATAGCCTGAACCATTCAACCGTCCCTTCCCCAGGCTTACCCCGCCCAACTTGGGAACTGGAACGACTAGAACTGCTCGAGCAGCTCGATGAGGTGCGATCTCTGGCACAAAATCGTCTGGATCGAATTCATCAACTAGAGCAAGCTCTGGATCAATGCCTCATGGCTTTTTGGGAGATCAAACTCCTGATTCGTGATCAGGAATCGATGGAGAGTCAACTGGCAGCCACTGAAGCTTTCTCCCATGTGCAGCAACAGGCAATCATGAACCTGAATCAGCAACTCAGTCAGCAGCAACAAGAGTTAGCGTTACAAGAACAGGTATTTCGGGAGCGAGAGCAACAATTTCAGGAACTCTTGAGCGCAGCGGAAGTTATGGCCCAAGCCCAGCAGACCGAACTGGGATACCTGCGCTCCCATCTAGTTCATGATCGGACAACGGCGCAGGTTTACCAGAATCAACTGATCCAGGATCTGCAAACTGCCTTAGCCTCGCAACAGCAGCGAGGTCTGGAATTAGCAGCCCAAGTGCTGACAGCTCGCACTCAGATTATCAGTCTTGAGGTGCAGTTGGATGAGACCCAACGGCAACTGACAACCTATCAGCAACAACATGCCTGCATGGAACAACGAGCACCGCTGTCCCATGGTGGTGTTCCACCCTATGATTTGTCCACAAGCAAGGCCCCAGACCCAGCGCTACTCCAGTTAAAATTAGCGGGTTTGGAAACCGAATTGGTCAGACAGCGCATGCTACAGGCCAAATTGCAGCACACCTGTCAGGAGTTGACTGCTGAACGAGATCGACATAGCGATCGCACGGTGGCACTGACGCAGCAAGTGGCTGAAATGCAGGAACAAATCCTTCAGCAAGCCCAGCAAGCCAAGGAGTACGAAGCAGCAGTCCAACACTGGAAAGACCGTTTTCTGGTCAGCCACCGCTATGCCCTACGTTGCCAGGATCTCCTAGCGCAGACTCTGACAGATCCAGCAGTGATCGCCGATAGTCTCACCCCGACAGACCCTGCCTGCGATCTGCTTCCCCCCATGGATCCAGATGTACTGATACCCGATTTCCTAATGGAAATTCAGCCAACGGCCTTGCCTGAAAGTTCCGAACCCATGCTTTTGGAGTCCTTTCTTTCTCCTGTGGGAGATCTACCAGCTTTTCTCGCCCGTCGTCGCCGCAATTATCGAGTTCAGTAGGCTATCTGTCTGTCAATATTGAGTCACTGGCACCAATAGCAAGGTTTCCCACCCCCCCTCACAAGTGCCCCTAGCGATCGCCCAAAAACTCTGTCAGGGCAGCCTTGAGGGTGGGGTACTGATAGGTAAATCCTTGACTGAGGGTGCGCTGAGGGAGTACCTGCTGTCCTTCTAAAACAACGGTCGCCCCTTCTCCCAGCAGCAATTCCAGGGCAAATCCTGGGACAGGGAGCCAGGAGGGACGGTGGAGTACCTGCCCCAGAACCTGACAGAGTTCATGCATCCGCACTGGGTTGGGCGCGGTGCCATTGACAACACCTGACAGCTGCGATCGCGTCAGGGCTTCCAGGATCAAATTCACCAGATCCTCACGATGAATCCAGGAAAACCACTGCTGTCCACTCCCAATTGGGCCTCCGGCAAAGAGTTTGAAGGGGGGAATCATTTTGGCGATCGCCCCTCCCATACTCAACACAATCCCTAAGCGAACAATCACCAAACGCACCCCATGGGTCGTGACCGCTTGGGCAGCAGCTTCCCAGGCTTGGCAGACGTGGGCTAAAAAACTCGTTTCCAGGAGGGCTGGTCTCATCGAAGGCAGCGGTTTCGCTGCGACCGTAGTAGCCGATCGCCGAGGCATTGACTAGAACCGTTGGCCGGGGATGGGCTTGGGCAATGGCTTCAACTAATTTCTGGGTGCCGTGCCTGCGGCTGTCGAGAATCGCCTGTTTCAGGGTGGGAGTCCAACGACCTGCAGCGATGGGTTGGCCTGCTAGATTTACCACGCCCTCACACCCAGAGAGAGCCTGCTGCCAGTCCCCCGAGACGGTGGGGGTGTAAGGCAGAATTTCCACGGCTGGGAACTGCTCCTCGGGGGAAGCAGACCTGAGCCTTGGTTGCATCCCGAGTCAGCACCAGCACTTGATACCCCTCAGCTTGCAGCCGTTCTACTAACCGATGCCCCACAAACCCCGGTTGCCCCTGTGACTGCCACTTTCATGCTCCCCTCCCGGCGCTATAGACTCGGCATTCCGATGATCAACACTGTGTTAGCAGCTGATACCATTCCCCTGGGAGAATGACAGGTAAAAAGGTCGAAATCAGCCGTTACGATCGTCTCCCTATGTCCTGCAGACCTCCGAAATTAAATGAAGGAAGCTGATTGAGATCAAAGAGCAAAGGAATTTAAGACCCTGGTCACTCTGTCAATAAATTTGTCTCCCCAAAGGCTAGAGAGTAGCCCACACGAGATCGCCAGCAAGGATGCAAAGCTAACTTGCACCAGGTTGAAATCCATGGACGATCCAGCAGAGATTGGGATCAAGATCACAAAGGCAGCTAGGGCTGCCCCTCTCAAAAATCGGTAGATGCTTGCAGTACCGGAGCGTTGATTGACATCAGGGTTTTCAGGAGTCATCAAGGGTTTTCCCTAAAGGTTCGACCAACAAATATCTCGGGTCTAGATCGATTCATCGCGGATGGTTTTAGCCTTAGCTTTGGCCTTGGCCGCGCTTTGTTTCAACGCTTGTAGTCTGGCTTCGTAGCGACTTCGCTGACGTTTTTTCGGGTTTTGCTCAATCAAGGCCTTGAGGGCACTGCCGAGACTTTTATAGGCATTGGGTAAGGTATAGCCAAATCGGGTCGCCAGGGCGATCGCCTGTTCATCGGCATCAATCGCCTGCTGTAAAATTCGCTCCCCATTATTTTTCTTGTATAGACGGTAACCGGAAACTCCACAGAGGGTTAAGGCCAGCATCAGGAGCAGCCCATCCTGAACCCAGAGTTCCCCCACCGCACCCCCCAAGCCAATTGCAAGGGCTGCCATTTCCCAACCATCTTTGGGAATGGTGTCATTCTGAATTCGGGAGACTTCATGCCAGAACAACAGATTCCGTTGATCCAGCGCCAACTGATCCCACCGCACCAGATCAACTTGGACTTCGACCTGATCCTTTCCAATTTCCTCACAGGCAATCAAGGGAGGATTGACCGCTGACGTACTTTCAACGGTGACCCAACTTTGCATTTCCGGTGGCAGCAGACTCCGTAAGCGCCGCAGTTCGCTCATTTCAGATCGGGCAGTGGATGTCGCATAGGATGTCATCGGCTCGACCCCAGTCAATCAACAAACGTCTAGAGTTCTCAATTTGAAGTATATCTTGACGGCGTTGCTGAATGAAGGTATGAATTCCTTTCACTCGTTCGCTGCCTCGGAACCCCATGACATTGACATCCATTTTTAGGCATTCCCGTTTCACCTCATCACGGTAGCCTCTCGTGGTCTCATAGCAGCCAATGAATTGACGACCACAATCGACATAGATGTGATTTTGTTTACTTTTTTTGAGGCTGTTTTGATGGGTATGGGTTGAGTTGCACTCAGGACATGGCATGGAAATCAGCCTTGATTCATCCCCCAATGATGCAACGCCTGTGGGTAGTGGTTGAGGATTGGCAATTTTCCGGGTGATCGCAATGAATGCAAAAACATGATCACAGACCGCTAGAAGCCCGTAATGTGAACCACCAGCTCCCGAGTCGAACCCTGGCGTCGATGCTCCCAGAGATAAATCCCCTGCCAGATTCCCAGTACCAGTTGTCCCTGGGTAATAGGAATTTGTTCCGAGGTATGGGTCAGGGCCGTGCGAATATGGGCTGGCATATCATCTGGGCCTTCGGTGCTGTGGTGGTAAGAACCCGATTCCGGAACCAGTTTGTCCAGGAAGGTGGCTAAATCCGTGAGCACATCGGGATCAGCATTTTCTTGAATCACTAGGCTGGCCGAGGTGTGGCGCAGAAACAGGGTGCAGAGTCCGATGTCTACCTGAGATGCAGCCACTATCCCCTGGATTTGGGGGGTGATCTTGTGAAATCCCTGACCACGGGTGGGAATTTTGAGGCTGTGCTGATAGTGGGTCATGGGTCAGACCTGCTCCTGGGTTTGCAAATAGTCCACCACCGCCTGGGCGATCGCCAGATTCCCGTGGGGGTCTAAGGACTGGGACTGCTGCGGCGGCTGCAAGGGTTGTTCCAGAAATGTCCAAGTTCCCTGATAAAACTCCCCTGGGGTCAGAATTTGATGCTGGGCATACTGTTGGATTCCCTCTAGTAACAGAGGAGATTCCACAAAATCTTCCCGGGTAAGGGAAACCAAGGGGATTCCCAGACGACAGGCTTCGGCAAAGGTGCTGTAACCGGGTTTGGACACCACCCGCCCACACAGGGGCATGAAGTCAACGGGACGGTACTGATGATCGGTGACCACCCGGAGGTTGGGGAGGGCAGGAGCTTGGGCATCGAAGGTAATGAAGTCCCAGTCGGGAAATCGGCTAAGACCATCATAGGGAATGGCGTTGAGATTCAGTCCCCCAAAGGTTAAGAGCACGGTTTGCTCTGGGGTGGTCCGCAGCTGAAATTTTTGCCGTAATTGCCCTAGGTCATGGCGAGGGGTGCCCCCGGTCAAGCCCACATCCCTGATCTGAGGAAAGGCGGCCATGGGTTCATGGAAGGGCAAGCGAAACAACTGGTCACAGGCTGCGAAACACTGGCTAATCCAGTCGGCGATCGCACAAAACTCGCCGCCCCAAGCGCGGTAGATATAATCCCAGCCAAAGTTACTCAACATCCAACAGGGAAGGTCAGCAGCGTGGGCGATCGCCGTTGCCAGGGGCGGAATATCTGCGAGCACTAAACCAACGCGATTTTGGCGAATAAAATTCACCTCCCCAGCAATGATCGCCGCCTGTCGCCTTTGAATCCCCTGCAATTGTTCCAGGGTGGCGGCTTTGTCCATGGTGAGGCTGTCCCGCTGGATGACGCCAATATCCAAGGCTCGAGGACGTTGAATAAACTCACCTTGCAGATAGGAGTCCAGCAACCAGCGGGGGGCAGTTGTCACCAGAATCACCAAAAGATCCGGGCAGAGGTGCTGTATTTCAGCGACCACCGCAGCGGTGCGGGTGGCATGACCAAAGCCATGATTGGTAATGGCAACGTAGAGCGTGGGTCGAGGCATAGGTTAGGGCTGTAATTCCCCGATCGCCTGCATTAAGCAGTCGATGTCGGCGGGTTGGGTGAAATAATGCACACAGGCACGCACACAACTGGGCACTGCTAGGGTGCGCAGGAGCAGACCTCGGGCTTCTAAAGCGGCCACTAAGTTTTTGATGACCGGCAGGGGTGGGGTCGGGGAGCCATTGGAAGCTGACCAGACCTGCCTCCGGGGGGGGTGGTGCGTAAGCAGCGAATGAACGGGAACTGGGAGAGCTGCTGCCACAGCGTTTGACTGAGCTGGCAAATCTCCTGGTAGCGCTCGGTGGCCGTGCCCCACTGCTGATGCAGGGCGATAGCAGCGCTTAACCCCGCATAGAGGGGCACCGCTGCGGTGGCAACCTCATAGCGCTTACTCCCTGGCTGCCAACCCGTGGGAGTGCCCACTGGGTCAGTGGTGATGCCGCGCCAACCAATAAAGGTGGGCTGGACACTTTCGAGGGCGTCTGGGTGGACATACAGTCCCCCAACTCCGGCAGGGCCACACCACCACTTATGGCCAGTAAAGGCATAGAAATCCACAGCGATCGCGGTCAAATCCAGGGGTAGGCAACCCACTGACTGTGCCCCATCTACCAAAACCCGCACCGGGGATGCCGCTGCCTCATAGGCATGGCAGATCTGGACAATCTCTGCGAGGGGTAATACCTGCCCGGTATTCCACAACAGATGGCTGATGACAACCAGTCGTGTTCGTGGTCGGAGGTGGGTCGCAATACAGGCCACCGGATCACCGTCATTCAGGGTGGCTTGCAGGGGGCACACCGAAATCTCAATGGCAAACCGCCGCTGGAGTTCCTGCACCGCTGCCACCACCCCTGGGTGCTCACAGTCGGATATCAGCAGATGATCCCCTGGTTGCCAATTTATGCCCCAGAGGGGAATATTACAGCCGACGGTGACATTCTCTGTCA
Organism: Neosynechococcus sphagnicola sy1; assembly: GCF_000775285.1. Taxonomy (NCBI): domain Bacteria; kingdom Bacillati; phylum Cyanobacteriota; class Cyanophyceae; order Neosynechococcales; family Neosynechococcaceae; genus Neosynechococcus; species Neosynechococcus sphagnicola. Next base: position 41,285 of record NZ_JJML01000024.1, read on the forward strand.
GGGTCAGGGTTGCGGGGGCAATGTTGAGTTCAGCGGCGATCGCGCTTCGAAGTTGGCTGCACTCCTGAGCGAACCAGGTATGGGCAGTATTGGAGAACGGCCCCGTCTGATCCAGTCTGGTGAAGGCTTGGTGAATCGCGCTGAGGGCGGGGGTAGGTAAGGGCCCCTGCCCCCCAAAGTTAAAGTACGTGTGGTGGGTCAACGCTGGAAATTGTTGACGATGGGCGTCGAGCAAGGGCGTTCCTCTGGCGAAATGGGGACCGGGTGACGTTGCCAACCTCCGGGAAATGGCTGGATTGACTCCAGCTTAGAACGCAGACCCACGATTCACCAACCGTCGGGAGCTTTCTAACTGGCACTGTGACACCTCATCAACTGAGGATTCCTGCTAGTTTGGAGGCATGTTGCTGACTGATGAGCTATTTCTGGACTACCAGCGTTGTAGTCGTCGGGCCTTTCTGGAGGAGTATGGAAATGCTGACCTGCGGGAGCCGGCCAGTGATTATGTGCTGAAGTTACGCCAAGACAGTTTTACCCATCAGCGGCAGGTGTTAGCCGACCTGACCTATCACCAACCTAAGTATGCGGCGGGGGATTGGGGCGCAGGGGCCGCTGCAACCTTAGCCCTGATGCAGCAAGGGGTGGAGCATATTTTTCAGGGGGTTTTAGTAGACCAAGCACCGACGGGGGTCACCCTGGTGAGCAAACCCGATCTCTTGATCCGCCAGCCCGGTCGCTCCTTTTGGGGCAACTGGATCTATGCGCCCGTCGAGATCAAGCTCGGCAAGCGCCCCAAGCTGGAATATCAGATGGTGCTTACCTTTCATACCCAGATCCTGTCCATGGTGCAGGGGGCTTGGCCGGAGGGGGCTTGGCTGCTGCTGCGAGAACGCGGGTTATATGCCGTCGATCTGCCGGAACTTCTGCCCCGGATGCAGATCCTCCTCAAAGAGTGCCTCACGACCCTCGATCAATCGGAACCACCGGAAGTGTTCATTGCCCGGAACCGTTGTAATCTCTGCCAGTGGTTTAGCCACTGCTATGCGATCGCCCAGGATCAGCAGCATTTGTCCCTCTTGCCGGGGGTTACCCCCAGTCGCTATAGCTATCTACAAACCCTCCACCTGACAACCGTTGAGTCCTTGTCGAACATCCATCCCCGGACCCTGGAGTTGCTGCCAGGGTTTGGGCGAGAGGTGGCACAGAAACTCGTACGTCAGGCTCAGGCCACCCTGCAAAATCAGGCAATGCCAACCCTACCTCCGGATTGGGGGCCAATGCAGGACCACCGCGTCAACCTGCCCCAGGGCAACCTGAAGCTGATCAAGCATCTCCCCACAGCTGCCGTTGAACTCTACTTTGATATTGAAGCTGAACCAGAGCGTAACCTCGCCTACCTCCATGGCGTCCTGGTGGTGGAGCGTTTCCAGGGAGCAACAACTTTTTACCCCTTTCTGGCGGAAGCTCCCGATGGGGAAGCACTGATCTGGGAGCAGTTTCTAGACCTAGTGGGGCGCTATCCCGATGCCCCGATTTTTCATTTTTGTCCCTACGAAGTCCAGACCGTGAAACGCTTGGGGCAGCTGTATGGCACCCCCTGGACACAAATTCAGCAGTTGCTGACGCGCTTTATCGATTTACATGACTGGGTAACCCGCACCGTCACCCTGCCGGTTGAAAGTTATGCTCTGAAGCAAATTGCTCGCTGGCTGGGCTTTCGCTGGCGGGATGCCAGTGCCAATGGGGCACAGTCGATCTACTGGTACACCCAATGGCTGGCGACGGGCGATCGCCAGTTTCTGAACGCGATTTTGCACTACAACGAAGATGACTGTCACGCAACTTATCACATTAAAAATTGGTTGACAGATTTTTTGGCCGCAACCCTGCCTCCGGATTCCTAAACCAGCCGATCTCTGTCTGACGGGCTAGAGATGGTCGCTTTCAAACCCTTGAGCCATCAACGAAACCTTGACAACGTCCTAGCGTAGGAAGCTATCAACCAGCCAGAGTACTAAGAAGGTAATAACAGTGATGATCTTCTCTTCGGTCAACCCGACTGCCAGAATCGGTGCCTGGAAGAAGGGAACCAAGAGGCTACCCAACAAGAGGCCGCACAACAGCCCGGCCAGGGTCAGGAGAAAAGCCCGCCCAAACTTACGCTCTTTGCGATTGAGGAAATAAAGACTAAATCCAATGCCCAGGGAGAGGGTCAACTGCAAAATCCCACCTTCCTGAGCGGGGAAGAGGAGACTGAGGCTGCTGAGAACCGTGAATAAACCCGCAGGCCAGAGAATATCTCCCCGGCTGGGGGTGTCTAGAAACCCCCTCAACCAGGCCGGGGATTGATGACTCAGCGATACGGGGGGACTGGGAGGAGGCTGCACCAACCGCTCCGGGAACCGGATGCGTTCTGGAACCTTGATTTTACCTTCCTGTCGCATCCGTAGCCGATCCATCAATACGGCATCGTAGGCAGCTTCAATGACATCCGCCTGTTTGCGATCGCCACAAAACTCTTCGAGCAGACGACTCCGAGCGGTCTGCACTTCATCAAAGGAAGCCTCTTCCGAGACCCCTAGCGTTTCGTAGGGACTTTGCTCACTCATGGGTCTTGCTTGCACCTCTTCTCAAAACTAACCTAGGGCACCATCGGTTCACAAGCACCCGTGCAAAAAAACGCCAAAACCTTTGCCATTCCTACGACTATATATTTAACAAACGTTACATTCAGCTCAGGCAAAGGCTCCTGTGGGCTGGTAGCAAATATTTGTTCAGGATGGGTATTACTTCTATCATGCCCCCTACCCTCAGACAATGCCAACTGTGGGCTTGACGCAAGGGTTATTGGCGCGCTCTCCTCTGGAGCTTATTGATCGGCCTCCGGCCATTGCCCCTAAGGCTCCCAACTTTTCAGCAGTGATCAATGATCTGTGATGTTGATAGGGATAGCCTACCGCCATGAATGCCGTCAATGCCCGGTTTCGGCAAGATAATTGGCTAGAATCCTGAGTACATTGCTTATATTGGGGATAATTTCAGAAGAGTGCATGAAGTTGACGTAAAGTTTTAATCAAGCTTTGCCATGCGTTCATCAACTCTTGACTGAATTTAACGTAAGGTTACAGACATGGTTTCTGCAAAGATTCTCGTCGTTGATGATGATCCAGCAATTCGCAACCTGATTCATCGCTTTCTGGCAAAGCAGGACTATCAAATGGAAGCTGCCGGGGACGGCAAGACCGCCCTCAGCCTCTTTGAACAGTTCAACCCAGATTTGGTGATTCTTGATGTGAATCTCCCCGATGCCACTGGCTATAACCTCTGTCAACAAATGCAGAGTCGCACCGGTGTATTTGTGCTGATGCTAACCAGCCGTACCGATGAGGCTGACAAAATCCGTGGCTTCACCCAAGGAGCTGATGACTACATTACCAAGCCCTTCAGCTTGGGAGAACTAGGGGTGCGGGTTGCTGCGATTTTGAAGCGCCAGCGCATTGTCACCACGGCGTCGCAGCAGTGTCTGATTTTTGAACAACTGATGATCGACCCGGTACGCCGGGAAGTGCGCCTCAATGATCAGATGGTGCTACTCACCGCCCTGGAATTTGATCTGTTACACTTTCTCGCCAGTCACCCAGGGCGGGTCTGGCGGCGTGCCGAGCTGATTCAGGAAGTGTGGGATTATGACTATGTCGGGGATCAGCGGGTTGTCGATGTGCACATTGGGCAGATTCGTAAAAAAATTGAAGTTGATGCGGAGCAACCGGCCTTAATCCAAACAGTTCGGGGGGTGGGGTATAAGTTTGAGGCTCCGAGAGCGATGTCGCAGCAACGGAGTAGTTGATCGCAGGAGCAGATGCCGTCTCCTGCGATCGCAGACTTAAAAGCTAGAGAGAACGATTTGGGCGGCTTCTAAGGTGCGGTCAATCTCAGCATCGGTATGGGCCAGGGAAGTAAATCCAGCCTCGAATTGGGAGGGAGCTAAATAAATCCCCTGCTCTAACATCCCCCGATGGAAGCGACTAAATTTTGCTAGATCAGACTTCTTCGCGTCTTCATAGCTATGAACCGGGCCAGGGGTAAAAAACAGGCCGAACATACCACTGATATGGCCCCCACAGACGCGATGGTCCGCATCGCGAGCAATCTGGAGTAGACCTGCCACTAACTTGCCTGAAATCCGATCAAGATGCTCATAGGTGCCCGGTTGACGCAGCAACTCTAGGGTTTTAATCCCCGCTGTCATGGCAAGGGGATTGCCAGAAAGGGTTCCGGCCTGGTACATCGGCCCTGCGGGAGCCACCAGCGCCATAATCTCCCGGCGACCACCATAGGCTCCCACAGGCAGCCCGCCACCAATTACCTTCCCCAAGGTCGTCAGATCTGGGGTAATGCCAAACTTTTCTTGGGCCCCACCATAGGCAATACGGAACCCCGTCATCACCTCATCGAACACCAGCAGGGCTCCATATTCTTGGGTAAGTTCCCGTAAGCCCGCTAGAAAACCGACATCAGGGGGAATAAAACCAGCGTTGCCCACTACGGGTTCTAAAATCACCCCGGCAATCTGGTCAGGATGCTGATCAAACAAGACCTTGACGGCTTCCAGGTTATTGTAGGGAGCGGTGAGGGTACTGCTGGTGGTACTCTTGGGTACCCCAGGAGAATCGGGCAACCCCAGGGTGGCAACCCCAGATCCGGCTTTCACCAGAAACATATCGGCATGACCGTGATAGCAGCCCTCAAATTTGATAATTTTCTCCCGTCCGGTAAAGGCTCGCATCAGCCGCAGTACGGACATACAGGCCTCGGTACCGGAATTGACAAACCGCACCATTTCAATACTAGGAACGGCATCAATCACCATTTCTGCCAAGGTATTTTCCAGAACACAGGGGGCACCGAAACTCGTCCCTTTTTCCAGTGCTTCCTGCAAGGCTTTGATCACCACGGGATGGGCATGACCACAGATGGCTGGTCCCCAGCTGCCCACATAGTCAATGTATTGATTGCCATCCACATCCCAGAGGTAGGCACCCTGAACTCGGTCAAAGACAATGGGCTGCCCACCCACGGATTTAAACGCTCGCACGGGAGAACTCACCCCTCCCGGCATTAGTTTTTGGGCGGTGGTAAAGATTTCTTCTGATTTGGTGGTTTTAAGGGTCGTGCTAATCAAAGGTCTCTCCTTATCGAGCGAGGGCTGGATCGCGCCAATACTTATTTAGTGCTATGGAGCCTCAAGTAGGGGTGAGGACTAGGGTATTTAATTCACCATGATCACCATTAGTTGAATATCCTACCCCAGCCAAGTGGACGACGGAGAAATGGTATGTTGGATTCAGTCAGCCCCTTCCTGATTGTCTGGGCACTTGCTGTTGCTAACCATGTCATCTCTTCCTCCGATTGCTCTGACGGCTGCGATTCCAGTGGATGCCATTTGCTACGATGAGCGGGGGCTAGTGCCTGCGATTGTGCAGGACTACCTAGATGGCACGGTTTTGATGATGGCTTGGATGAACCGGGACGCTATCCAAAAAAACCCTGGAAACTGGCCAAACCTGGTTCTGGAGTCGATCGCGCCAAGCACTATGGCCCAAGGGATCGACCTCCGGACATCTGCAACAGGTGAAGACCCTGCGCTACGACTGTGACAGTGATGCATTACTGATTGGGGTGGAGCAGGTCGGGGATATTGCCTGCCATACCGGGGAGCGCAGTTGCTTTCACCGCCTTGACCAACAGGTGGCTTCTCCTCCCGCTGATACCCTGTCCCAGGTTTTTGCCATTATTGGCGATCGCCAACAGCATCCCGTGACGGACTCCTACACCTGTAAGCTACTGGCCGGGGGGGACAACAAAATTTTGAAAAAAACTTGGTGAAGAAGCAGCGGAGGTAGTGATGGCCTGTATGGAGGATGACCCCGACGCGATCGCCTCGGAAGTCGCTGACCTGTTCTATCATGCCCTAGTGGCTCTCGCCCATCACCAGGTTGATCTCAAGGCGGTCTATCGCCAACTTCAAGGGCGGAAGCGCTAAGGGACGGATGGCTCCTCGACCCCGTAAACGCTTTGGGCAGCACTGGCTGCGCAGCGATCAGGTTCTGAACCAAATTGTCCAAGCGGCTGATCTGAGTCGGGGCGATCGGGTCTTAGAAATTGGCCCCGGCACCGGGCTGCTAACCAAGCGCCTGCTGCCCCTAGTTGCAGCATTGGTGGCGGTGGAAATTGATCGGCATCTGTGCGATCGCCTGAGTAAACAATTCCGGGGACGCGACAATTTTTTGCTGTTGGCGGGGGATTTTTTATCCCTGGATCTGGCGGCCCACCTGGGAGATTTTCCGGCCTTTCAGCATCCCAACAAAGTCGTTGCCAATATTCCGTACAACATCACAGGCCCAATTTTAGAGCGACTGCTGGGCAGCATTGCCCAACCGGTTCCCCAACCCTTTGCCACCATTGTGTTGCTGGTGCAAAAAGAAGTGGCGGAGCGACTCACTGCTCCACCGGGTTCCCGAGTCTACGGTGCCCTATCGGTGCGGGTTCAGTATTTAGCCAATTGTGAATGGATCTGTGGGGTGCCAGCCTGTGCCTTTGAACCCCCACCGCAGGTGGATTCAGCCGTGGTGCGGTTGTGCCCCCGCCCCCTGGCAACCCCAGCTTTAGATCCGCGCCGCTTAGAAACCTTGATTCAGATGGGGTTTGCCAGTCGCCGCAAGATGCTGCGGAATAACTTAAAAGCCGTGATTGAACCGACGGATTTGACCCGCTACCTGGAAGAATTAAAGGTAAATCCCCAAGCCCGTGCTGAAGACCTGAGCCTACCCCACTGGATTGCCCTGAGCAATCTCTTATCTGGGGTCAGCTGACCCTATCCAACGATTCCCATGCACCCTTACTCGCTGCTGGCTGCTGCTAAAATCAACCTCTACCTGGAAATTCTCGGCGATCGCCCCGATGGCTACCATGAACTGATTATGGTGATGCAAAGTGTGGCCTTGACGGACCAGATCGATCTGCATCCCAATGGGACTCAGTTGTTCCGTATTCACTGTGACCATCCCCAAGTCCCCACGGATCAAAGCAACCTTGCCTATCGCGCTGCCCAGCTGATGGCAACAGAATTGCCCCAAGCCTTTGCCCAGTTCGGTGGAGTTGACATTACCATTCATAAGCAGATTCCGGTGGGCGCTGGCCTTGCAGGGGGGTCTGCCAATGCTGCCGCCGTCTTGGTTGGACTGGATCTGCTCTGGAATCTGGGCTTAACCCGGAGTGAATTACAGGCCTTGGGGGCGCACCTGGGTTCCGATGTGCCGTTTTGTATTGCCGGGGGGACGTTATTGGCAACCGGGCGGGGCGAAGCCTTGGCTCCCTTGCCTGATGTGCATCTGTGGGTGGTGTTGGGGAAATACCGCAGTCTGTCGGTGTCCACCGCTTGGGCCTATCAGACCTATCGCCAGCAATTTCAGAGTTCCTATGTCTGGGATCTCAGTAGCTTAGAGACCCGGAGACAGCGGGTTCACTCCGGAACCATGATCAACGCCATCGCCCATGGAGACAACCCCCAGATTGCCCAACTGTTGCACAATGATTTAGAGCGGGTGGTTTTGCCAGCCCATCCCTCGGTTTTGCAGCTCCGAAAGGTCTTTCAAGAGGCTGGAGCCCTAGGCACTATGATGTCCGGCTCTGGCCCCACGGTGTTTGCCCTGGCAACCTCCCAAACCCAAGCCCAGCAGATCCAACAACAGGTGCAGTCCGTGTTGCCCGATCCCGATCTACAGCTCTGGGTAGCACCGACCACCTCCACTGGTATTCAATTGCTTGCCTCAGGTACCCGTAATGACTAACCCCACACCCACGCCTCCCTCCTCCAATTCGGCGGCGACGCTACCGAACCCCTGGCATTGTTTGGGCGGTTCTTTGGTGAGTGGGGCGATCGCCTTCGGCATGTACCACCTGACGCTGCGGATTGCCCTCAGGTTTGCCCACCAGGGATTGCACTCCCATAACATGATCGTGATCAACATCACGGTGGCGCTGCGAACCCTGATTGTGGGCTTAAGTGCCCTCGGAACCGGGATTTTTGGCTTGGTGTCTCTGGGGCTCCTGGGTCTGGGGTTGCAGGTGTTACAGCAACGCCTGCGCCCGACCCCCCCAGACTCAGCAAGTGAGCCGGATGCAGAGCCGTGATCGTTGCAGCAGGGTGGCAGCTCTTTAGGGGAGCAACCACCTCAGATCTCCTAAGCGGCGATCGCCCGCCGATAGCAGTCTAGCGCCTCGGCATCCCGGTGGAGCAGCAACAACACATCCCCCATCAATCGATAGGTGGTAAGGGCATCTGGCTTGAGTTCTAGCACCTTCTGATAGGCCTGGAGGGCATCCTGGAATTGGCCTTTTTTGCGCAGAACATCCCCCAAGCTCTTATAGGCTGCCTGATTATCAGTTTGGAACTCAATACTCTGCCGATACGCAGCGATGGCTTCATTAAACCAACCGTTTTTTGAAATAGGCAGCCCCCTGAAGCAGATAGAGGAGAGCCGAATTGGGTTTGAGTTCAATGGCTTGCTGGTAAGCGGCGATCGCCGCGTCCCACTGTTGGTGCTTTTGCAGTACATCCCCCAACTTGGTATAGAACCCAGCAGACCAGTCGGTTTTGAGTTCAGCTGCTTTCTGGTAGGCAGCGATCGCATCGGCAATGGAAGTTTCCCGCAGCGCCAGACAATCCCCCGCCTCTTTGTACACAACCGCAGGCCAATCTGATTTCAGTTCCAATGCCTTTTGGTAGGCAGAGATAGCCCGATCAATCTGGTTGAGTTCCTGAGCCGCTTGCGCCAGCTTCAGGTAAGGAGTAGGCAATTGGGGTTTGAAGTCAACGATGCGCTGGTAGCACTGAATGGTTTCAGCCCAGTTCTGTTGGGAGCTATGGATGGAGGCTAACTTCTGCAACGCTTGAAAGTAATTAGGCTTGAGCATCAGGGCGCGGCGATATCGCAGGATCGCAGTCTCTAGGTTGCCCTGCTGTTGCAGTTCAATTCCCTCACTGACCTCGTTCTTGGCTTTTTCGAGTAGTGTTTTGGCTGGCATTTAATCTTGACCTCCAAACAAAGCATTTGAGATGACTTAACGTAACAGTAACGTAACAGCATCGATCACGGATGCGGTTGACGGGGGGAGACAGTCCATCGTTGCTCAGATGGGTTCAACTGTGTCGGCACTGCTGCCCTGTCCGGAACCCTCCGTCACCCACCTGAATTTAACTACAGCTCCAACCCGAGCCGGATCGGAAACTGCCACACCCGCGGATCGTTTTATCCCGCCGCTGGGTCAGCGTATACACAACAACGTCCCTTCGGATCCCCTGACCCCATGGGGTAGGTAGCAAGCAACGAAGTGAGAGGAGTGCAGATGCGCGGAAAATTACTTACCATTCCAGAGCGGCTTTTCCTAGCGGCAGTGATTACCTTTTCCCTCAATATTTTTTGGGGGGTCTATACCTCATCCATGCCTCGTCAGCCCTTGACACCTGTCTCACAGCGAGCGTTGCAAAATTTCATGAGTGCCAAATTGCAGATGGGGCAAGGGTTGCTGCAACGTCTCCTGCCTCCCTGGTCGATGGGCGGATAGGGCGGTCAGCGCTTAAAACTGGCGGAGAAATCGCAGGTCACTGTTGTATAGGCGGCGAATATCATCAATCTGATGGAGTACCATGGCGAGTCGCTCCACTCCAAATCCGGCGGCAAACCCTGTATAGATCTCTGGGTCATAGCCCACAGACTTAAACACATGGGGATCAACCATGCCGCAGCCCAGAACTTCCAACCAGCGGCCTTTCCACTGCACATCTACCTCAGCAGAAGGCTCGGTAAAGGGGAAATAGCTAGGGCGAAATCGGATGGGCACCTCGCCAAATAAAGCTTCCAGGAATACCTTGACTGTGCCTTTGAGATCGGTGAAGGTGAGCCCTTCATCCACCGCCAGAATTTCGACCTGGTGAAAAACAGCTGAATGGGTGGCATCCACCGTATCCCGGCGATAGCAACGACCTGGAGCCACAATCCGCACCGGAGGGTCATTGTTTTCCATGTACCGGATCTGCACATTGGAAGTGTGGGTACGTAGGAGATTGCCGTCGGGGAGGTATAAGGTATCTTGCATATCCCGCGCCGGATGATCGGGGAGGAAGTTCAGTGCCTGGAAGTTATAGTAGTCCGTCTCCATCTCCGGGCCTTGAGCCACGGTGTACCCTAACCCCATAAAAATATCCAACACCTGATCAATGGTGCTATTCAAGGGGTGTACCCGTCCTTGGGCTGCGTACACTCCCGGCATCGTCACATCAAGGGTTTCAGCGGCCAATTGCGCCTGAATTTGGGCGGTCTGTAGGGTTGCCCGTTGCTGATCGAGGGCCTGTTGTAGAGCTTCTTTCACCTCGTTGGCGAGGGCACCGATGCGCGGGCGATCGCCGACTGCCAACTTCCCCATCCCTCCCAGTACTTGCGCCAGCTGCCCTTTTTTACCCAGGTATTTCACCCGCAACTGCTCCACCTGCTCCAGCGCTACGGTTGGCGTGAGGGTATCCGCAAGGTGAGCGAGGGCTTGCTCTGCATCTTGGCGCAGGGCAATGAGTTGTTCCTCCAAGTTCGGGGGCAAAGTAGTCATGCAGGGAATTCATCTTGACATCAACAAGGTTTCAGGCAACAAATGCAGGGTTGATCAACAAATGCAGTTGCCTACTGCTAGTTTAGAGGCCAGAGCCCTGTTTTCACCAATCTGCAATTGAAATGAAATTACTGATTAGTAATGACGACGGTGTCGTTTGCTCTGGGAATTCGCACCCTAGCCAATACCCTGGCGATCGCGGGTCATGACGTGACGGTGGTTTGCCCCGATCGAGAACGCTCAGCAACGGGCCATGGTCTGACTCTCCATAAGCCGATTCGCGCCGAAGTTGTAGAGGATGTTTTTCACCCCGCCGTGCGCACTTGGGCCTGCTCGGGTACCCCTTCCGACTGTGTGAAGCTAGCCCTGTGGGCGCTGCTGGAGAGTCCACCCGATTTTGTCCTCTCTGGGATTAACCACGGTGCCAACCTAGGAACCGATGTGCTCTATTCCGGCACGGTTTCGGCGGCTATGGAGGGGGTAATTGAAGGGATTCCTAGCATTGCGCTGAGTCTCACAAGTTTTACATTCCAGGAGTTTTTACCCGCCGCCCAGTTCGCCCAGCGGTTACTCAGCCATTGTCACAAGTACCCTCTGCCAGCAACGATGCTGCTAAACGTCAATGTCCCCGCCGTGCCTGCATCTGAAATTGCCGGGGTGACGATGACACGACTGGGGGTGCGCCGTTACCAGGATGTGTTTGAAAAACGCACCGATCCTCGGGGGAAAACCTACTACTGGTTAGCTGGGGAAGTCGTGGAGGAGGTGCCGGACACTGCAGGATCTGATGTCGCTGGGCTCGATACCCAAGCCATCCTCGATCGCTATATTACGGTCACCCCCCTGCACTTTAACCTCACGAGTCTAGAGGGGTTAACTCAACTGCAAGATTGGGGGGCGAATTTTTGGGATCGCCCCTGACCAGGGTAGGTCAGATGATTTCCCTGTGGATCAGCTTCCGAGATGCCTAAAGGAATGCTTTCTTCTTTTTAAGATTCAATTAACCAAAGGGTAGACTATTGCAGAAGAGAGTACCTTATGGGCAGCACAAAGTACTCTGACACTAGCCCATGTTATGCATGCAAGATCAATTTTCTGTTCATTTTTGGGGCGTGAGGGGTAGCATCGCTTGCCCAGGGATCGAGACCGTGCGCTACGGGGGCAATACCCCCTGTGTGGAGATGCGGGTGGGAGGCCAGCGGTTAATTTTTGACGGCGGGACGGGTTTACGGGTGTTGGGGCAAAACCTCCTGTCCCAAATGCCTCTGGAAGCTTATCTTTTCTTTACCCATACCCACTGGGATCACATCCAAGGGTTTCCGTTTTTTGTCCCGGCATTTGTCCCTGGCAATTGCTTTCATATCTACAGTCCTTTGGCCATCAATGGCTCCACCATTGAACAACGCCTCAATGACCAGATGCTCCACCCTAATTTCCCGGTGCCATTACAAATTATGGGGGGAGATCTGAAATTTTATGACCTCGCCCTAGAGGAAGTGGTGCAAATTGGCCCGATCACGGTGGAGAATATCCCCTTGAATCATCCGGGACGATCGGTGGGCTACCGAGTCAGCTGGCAGGGCCATGTGGCTGCCTATGTTACGGATACAGAGCACTATCCCGATCGGCTGGATGAGAATGTACTCCGACTGGCGCAGGATGCGGATGTGTTCATCTACGATGCTACCTACACCGATGAAGAGTACTACAATGCCAGCAATGGTAAGGTAGGCTGGGGTCACTCCACTTGGCAGGAAGCAGTGAAACTGGCGCAGGCGGCCAATGTCCAAAAGTTGGTAATTTTTCACCATGACCCGCTCCACAATGATGCGTTTCTGGATCAAGTCGGTGTCCAGGCAGCAACGCTCTTTCCCAATACGGTCATGGCTCAGGAAGGAATGGCGCTGCAACTGCTGCCGTGATGTTACCCAGATGGGGTTGGTTTCAGACCCCTGAGAACGCGAGAAAATTACTGCCCGTCGCCTCAACCCGAAAGAAGTGTGTAAAAATGTAAAGCGTGTGGGTCACTTCTTCTCTTACTACCGCGCTAACGCCAACCACCGTTGCCCTGGGGAATTTTGATGGGGTGCATCGGGGACATCGCCGTGTGATTCAACCGATTGTTGTAGACTCTCTATCCCCTGCTGCCAGTGGCGGCAAGCGGTTGCCAGGAGACTCCTCACCAGGTGCCTACAGTGGAGGCGATACTTCTACTTCTCTCAGCGGCACAGAGGGATGTGTCGGCTTGATTGCACCCGCTGCGGTGAGTGCCCATCCCTATCCGACGGTGGTCACCTTCCATCCCCATCCCCAAGAATTCTTCTCCGGTGAATCCCGCTTGTTGCTGACCCCCTTCGACCAAAAAGTCCTGCAATTGCAGGCTCTAGGGGTGGAACAACTGGTGCAACTACCCTTTGATCGAGAATTGGCAGATCTCAGTCCCTCAGCGTTTGTGGAAACAATTCTCGTCAATCAGTTACGAGCCACCCAAATCAGTGTGGGAGAAAATTTCCAGTTTGGCTGCCAACGGTCGGGAACGTCCCGCGATCTGCAAATGATCGCGGGACGTTATGGGATTGAGGTGATGATTGTACCCATTCAAACCTGTGAACACGCAGCCATCAGTAGTTCCAGTATTCGCCAACTCCTGCAAGAGGGAGCGATCGCCGCTGCCAATTACCTTTTGGGCTATGACTACTGCCTGGTGGGGACGGTGGTACCGGGGGCACAGTTAGGACGTACCCTGGGTTTCCCCACGGCAAATTTGCAGATCCCTGGGATTAAATTTCTGCCCCGACAGGGAGTTTACGCGGTTCGGGTCACCAGTTCCACCCTGAAGCCCGATCTAGGAACCCTTTCAGGGGTAATGAATCTGGGCTTTCGTCCCACGGTCGATGGTCACCAGCAGGTGATTGAGGTGCATCTCCTGGATTGGTCAGGGGATCTCTATGGGCAAACCCTGGTGGTGAGTTTGGAGCAGTTTTTGCGACCGGAACAAAAATTTTCGACTCTAGACGACTTGCAGGCGCAGATCCAGTTAGACTGTAGGGCAGCCAGAGCCATACTGATGCCCCCTCGATAACCCCTCCTTGGTTTTCCTCTATGAGAGACCGGATTGAATTACTGATCCAGCATTTGGGTCAAACGATTGTGGGTAAGCAGGATGCCATTCGCCTGATTTTAGTTGCGTTTCTGTCGGGTGGTCATGCCCTGTTAGAGGATGTACCAGGGGTGGGGAAGACCCTACTGGCTAAGACCCTGGCTCGCTCCATCGAAGGCCGATTTCAGCGGATTCAATGTACCCCTGATCTCTTGCCCTCTGATATTACAGGCACTAACATTTGGAACCCTCGCAGCGGAGAGTTTGAGTTTTTACCGGGGCCAGCCTTCGCCAATGTGCTATTGGCGGATGAGATTAATCGGGCCACCCCTCGCACCCAATCGGCCTTATTAGAAGTGATGGAGGAACGCCAGATTACGGTGGATGGAGTGACTCGCTTGGTTCCGAGTCCATTTTTCGTCATTGCCACCCAGAATCCTATTGAGTATCAGGGAACCTTTCCCCTCCCAGAAGCCCAGATGGATCGCTTTACCCTTGCCTTTAGCTTGGGTTACCCCACGGAGTTGGAAGAGTTACAGATGCTGCAACGCCTCCAGGGGAGAAGTGGCATGGAGGAGCTGAAGCCCTGTCTCTCCCTCGCCGATGTGCAAGAATTACGGCAATGCTGTGCTCAAGTTGCCGTGAAGTTACCCCTCCAGCAGTACATTGTCGATTTAGTCCGAGCCACCCGTCAGGATGAGGCGGTACTCCTCGGGGTTAGTCCCCGGGGTGCAGTAGCACTGCAACGAGCCACTCAAGCCTTGGCCTTTTTAGAGGATCGGGACTTTGCGATCCCGGATGATGTGAAGTTCTTGGCCACCCATGTTTTAGCTCACCGCATGATTCCTGCGGCCGGTAAAAAGACCCAGCAGGTGGTTGAACGCCTGCTCCAATCTGTTCCAGTTCCCTAGCGCTGATGTCTGGTAACTGCGTTTCCCCCCATGTCTGGCAAATCCGCCCTTGGTTCCTTCATCCTTGGGCTGGGCTGTTGGTTGGGGTGATCGGCTTAGGGGTTGAGAGTGCCCTAGGGCTAAAACCAGCTCAAGCACAGATCTCCAGTTATTGCCAACAATCAGCAGCAGCGATCGCCCAAAAAGATCTCCTGCGCCAAGCGGCGGCAACCGGAGATCCCAGTGCAGAGGTGCAGTATCGTGCTCTTGTTGCCAATCATGCTGAAATGCTTCGCCGCTGTCGGGCTCAAGTTTGGCCCCAGAATACGGCCACCTGGCTGCGCCTGTACGCCTGTGATACCAAACCAGGGGTACTAGAGTCGGTACTAGATCGCATTGTCGATCGGGGGTATAACCAGGTTTACATCGAAACATTTTACCACGGGCGAGCCTTGCTTCCGGCAGCCAACAACCCCACCGTATGGCCCTCTCAGATTAATACCCCAGGACTGGAGCAGGCAGACCTACTGGCAACCGTAATTCGCAAAGGCCATGAGCGGGGTCTCAAAGTCTATGCCTGGTTGTTTACCATGAACTTTGGCTATCCCTACTCCCAGCGCCCTGACCGTCAGGCGGCACTGGCTCGGAATGGTCTCAGTCAGGACAGTCTAATGGCCACCAGTGACTTGACCATCGATGTGGGGGCGGGAGAGTCGGATGCGACGTTTATTGATCCCTATAACTCCCTCGCTCAACAGGACTATCGCCAACTGGTGGCGGCGATCGCCCAACGACGACCGGATGGGGTACTTTTTGACTACATTCGCTATCCCAAAGGCGCGGGGGGAGCCTCTGTTGCCCGGCGGGTGCAAGATCTCTGGATCTATGGCGAAGCTTCCCAAATGGCATTGCTGCAACGGGCGTTAAATCACAAGGGGCAGGAATTAATTCAACAATTCCTCAGCAAAGGCTATATCACGGCGGCTGATCTCGCCCTTGTGGATAAGCACTACCCCCAGGAAGCAGAACCACTTTGGCAAGGTCGTGTGCCCAATACCAAAGGCACCTTGCCCTTGGAACAACGGCGGATACAACTCCAATTTGATTTATGGCAGTTGAGTCTGGCCCATGCCATGCAGGGTATTGTAGACTTTTTAAGCTTGGCCGCTTTACCAGCACAGCGGCAGGGAATTCCCGTTGGGGCGGTGTTTTTCCCTGGTGGCAACCAGAGTATTGGCCAGGGATACGACTCTCGCTTACAACCCTGGGATCGCTTTCCCAAGGGGATTGAGTGGCATCCAATGGTCTACTCTACCTGTGGAGAAGACACCCGCTGTTTGGTGGATGAACTCAATCGTGTGATCCAGCAGGCATCCCCTGGCACCCAAGTGCAACCCGCATTAGCGGGCATCTGGCAGCAGTCGATCCGTGACCACCTGCCCCTGGAAATTCAGATGCAGGCCATCCGGCAGGTGGCTCCCCAAATTAATTCCGTCAGTCATTTTGCCTATTCCTGGCAAGAGCCGAAGTCAGACTCCGATCGCCGCTCCTGTCGGGTGCCCTAGCGACCCATCAAGTTTTTTGAGGAGTTGAAAACCCCTCAAACACTAACCTCCTTGGAACCTCTTGCTCCATCCACTCAAGATTCACCGAGGAAGAGGGAGCTTGAGACACTCGGAAAAGATTATGGCATTCTGGGATCAAGCGGTTGCACTCTAGGGGATCAACTCTCAGCAGATTCTGGGACGGTATGACCATCTATTTCTATAAAGCAGAAGCGGCCTACGGTTGTTTTTCCAACTTTTCCCTCCATGGTATTTATCTTCAGGGGCAATACTGGCCCACGGTGGAGCATTACTATCAGGCACAAAAGTTTGTCGGGACTCCAGACGTTGCCATGACGGCAGTGATTCAGTTAGCTCCCACGCCGATGAAAGCTGCCGCATTGGGGCGCGATCGCGATCGCTGTATTCGGAGTGATTGGGAGCAGGTGAAGTATCCGATCATGTGTCAGGCAGTACTGACCAAGTTTCTCTGCCATCCCGAAATTCAAGGGGTTTTGCTGGCAACAGGAGAGGTAGAATTAGTGGAAAACTCACCGACGGATTACTACTGGGGTTGCGGAGCCGATCGCACAGGACAAAACCAGCTGGGTAACATCCTGATGGGAGTTCGCCAAGAAATTCGAGAGCGCTTACTGCTGGGCTGTCAGCCCTAAATTGGAAACAGCCACTTCATCTCTAGCTTGTAACTCCTAAAGAAGGGTATTTTCCGTCCATCTTGCTACTCAATAGATCAGCAGATTTCCCTGGGGACAGTTGTAGCTGAAAAGCTCAGAAACCTTGTTGTTCTGACCTCAAACGCCATTGACTTGATGTTACAGTTGGGTGCGATCAATGCTCAGATATTTTATGGATGCGTACCCCGTTGTTAGCAAAGAATGGTTTCTTCAGTCAGACTTAGGGATGCACTCCAGACCTCAAGCACTGGGCTTAAAGAATTACCGAGTGCCAGTGGGGGGCGGTGATGGCTGCCTTCGCCCCTATCAACTATGACAGCAGGAGTCAGCAAATGAATCATAAACGGGCATTAATTTCTGGCATTACGGGTCAGGATGGTGCTTATCTAGCGGAATTTCTGCTAGATAAAGGCTACGAAGTTCACGGGATCAAGCGTCGAGCCTCACTATTCAATACCGATCGCATCGACCATCTGTACCAAGATCCCCACGTTGAGAATCGTCGCTTAGTGCTGCACTATGGGGATCTGACTGACTCCACGAACCTGATCCGCATTGTTCAGGATGTGCAGCCCGACGAAATTTATAACCTGGGTGCCCAGAGCCACGTTCAGGTCTCCTTTGAAAGCCCAGAATATACCGCGAATGCGGATGGGATTGGCACCCTACGCCTGCTAGAAGCCATGCGGATTCTGGGACTTGAGCATACAACCCGCTTCTATCAAGCTTCTACCTCTGAACTATACGGCCTGGTTCAGGAAATTCCCCAGACTGAGAAGACGCCATTTTATCCCCGCAGCCCCTACGCCGTCGCGAAGATGTACGCTTACTGGATCACAGTCAACTATCGAGAAGCCTACGGCATGTACGCCTGCAATGGCATCTTGTTTAACCATGAGTCGCCCCTGCGGGGAGAAACCTTTGTCACCCGCAAGATTACCCGTGCCTTATCGCGGATTAAACTAGGTCTGCAAGACTGTCTGTATCTGGGGAATTTAGATGCCCTCCGCGACTGGGGGCACGCCCGCGATTACGTTGAAATGCAATGGCTGATGTTACAACAGCAGCAGCCTGAGGATTTTGTCATTGCCACGGGTCAGCAGTACTCAGTCCGCCAGTTTGTCAGTCGTGCTGCCGATTATCTCGGCATCCCCCTAGACTGGCAAGGCGAGGGCATTGACACCCAGGGGGTGGATCGTCGCAGCGGTAAAACCATTGTTGCTGTGGATGGGCGTTACTTTCGTCCCACAGAAGTTGAAACCCTCCTCGGTGACCCCAGTAAAGCCAAGGAAAAACTCGGTTGGCAGCCCCAAACAAGTTTTGAGCAGTTAGTCGAAGAAATGGTAATCGAAGATTTGAAATTGGCGGAGCGGGATGCTCTGATTTAAAAAAGCGGGATATAAAGCGTTTGATCATCACGAATAATAGTTTACAGATGACGACAACAACGGAGGGCTCGGATGGAACGGCATTCACGGATCTTTGTTGCAGGTCATCGAGGTCTGGTGGGGGGGACAATTGTTCGTGATTTGCAACAGCGTGGCTATACCCAATTACTCACGGCCAGAAGGGATGAACTGGATCTAACCCGTCAAGCCTCGGTGGATCGGTGGATGGCACAACAGCAACCCGAGTATATTTTCTTGGCTGCCGCAAAGGTTGGAGGAATTTATGCAAATAATACCTATCCAGCGGATTTTATTCGTGACAACCTGCAAATTCAGACCCATATAATTGATGCTGCCTACCGCTATGGGTGCAGTAAACTATTGTTCTTAGGGTCTAGCTGTATCTATCCGAAGTTTGCCCCCCAACCGATGCCAGAAGATTGTCTGCTAACGGGGGCACTGGAACCGACCAATGAGTGGTATGCCATTGCCAAAATCGCCGGCATTAAAATGTGTCAGGCATACCGTCAGCAGTATGGTTTCGATGCAATTTGCTTGATGCCAACAAATCTCTACGGCCCTGGGGACAATTTTCATCCCCAGAATAGTCATGTTCTCCCGGCTCTCCTGCGCCGCTTTCAGGAAGCAGCAGAGAGTGCTGCTCCAACGGTAGTCTGCTGGGGGACGGGTGAGCCTCGGCGGGAATTTCTCTATGTTGAGGACTTAGCGGATGCCTGTCACTTTCTGATGCAGTCCTACAGTAGTCCTGATATTGTCAATGTTGGGGTTGGCTCCGATATTTCTATCCGCGAACTGGCAGCGTTGGTTGGGCAGACCGTTGGCTACAAGGGTGCAATTCTCTGGGACAGCAGTAAGCCCGATGGTACCGCCCGAAAACTGATGGATGTATCTCGCCTCAAGGGGTTGGGCTGGCAGGCGCAAACCTCTTTAGCAGAAGGGTTACGCCGCACCCACAACTGGTTTTTGAGCCATCGTCAACAGGAAGCTCGGCTCTAAAATTGTGGGGTAATAGGAGGTTCTACCCCTTTACCAGCTAGTTTCAGCGGGTTGACCAAACAGATGGCTTCCCGGCAGTGTTTGATCGGACTCAAACCAGAACTGTCTGACTAATTCTAAAAACAGAGCCTTTGACATCCCCAGCGTGGAAGCATCGCCCGCCGCTGCACTGTCAAGCAATTGGGTAAAGTTAGCGGCTACCCAGTCCCCTCCCTTGCAGTATGCATCGGCATAATCCTGGACATCCGCAAGGGAGAGATAGCCATCTCCATCCAGATCTAAAATATCGAAAAAGCCCCCTGCGGCCTTGGCGATGAAAGCAATGCCTTCTGAAGGGTGAGCGGCCATCTGCTTAGCAAGCTGCTCGTGTCCCTGAATGAATTCATTGGGAGTCACCTTACCGTCATGGTCAAGATCGCGGCGGGTGTTCTCCCAGTTATAGGTTCGAGCCAGCAGATCAAACAATTCCTGATAGTCCGGTGTCGCTTCTGGAAACTTCCGTTGGGCGATCAGCTTTGCTACCTCTAGGAGATCAGTTTCGTATTCGACAACGCCATCGCTGTTGCGATCCATAAATCGGAAGAGTCTCAGGAACCTTTCTGAGAGGCTCGTTGGCAGCATATTCCAGTCTCTTGAGAATTTTCCATCATTTTACCGCTTACCTGTGATGCTCGGAGAACAGGCTCTGACCATCGCCCTTTCTGATCACAAAAACCTACTAAGTTGAAGGAGGAGACCTGGGTGTACTCCCGGTCAACCGGAGTTGCCAATGGTTAGAGTCGGGTACCAGAAGCGGCGGCAGACGGGAGCCTCATAAAACCTCATAAAACCTCATAAAAGATGTGTTCAGGCAGGGAAAGCATGGATGCCTCTGCGCAGCTGCTCGGTTTCACCATGGGCACTTAAGAGGGCAGCTAACTTACGGCGCATCAACATTCCCGGCTTATCCGTGGAGATGTGCACCTCTGCCCGCAGATCCAGGGGGGCATCGTAGTTCGTTGCTTCTAGCACGGCTCGATCTTCGTTCAGCACGCGGCGTTCAAAGGCGATCGCATCCGCTGCGGGGGTATCTGCCTCGGTGTCATTACGGAAGTAAAACCGCACCACCTGGGTTTGGTCATCGGTAATTGGGGTCGCATACATCACCACGGTATGGATCAGCCCATTGGGCAAGGTCATCTGAGCATACATCCCAAAGGGTAAATACCAGTCAACTTGGCGCTTTAACTGGATGCTGGAGTCGCTGATGTGGACACTCTTTTGCAGTCGCTCGTTGTTGTGGGTGTAGAGGGGCGACTCGAAATAAATGCCTCGCTCCGTCTCCTGGAGGTCGTCGTAGGGCAGCGGCACCGGATTTAGGCGATCGCCGAGGGAACCATTGTGGACAAAATGATGGTGCCCGTGGTCGAAGGCATTTTCCATCAGGCGGAGTCCGCCGCAATTCCAGACCTCGTAAAAGGCGTGAATGATCCGATAGTTGGGATCATGGGCTTCCGAAAAATCAGGAATTACATCCAGTGGCGCTTCGCTGAGGCAAACCCAGACATAACCGTAGCGTTCCTCACAGGGATAGCTGCCCACCCGGTAACTCTCGGGGATGGGGCTTTGGGGCTGCTGGGGTACCACCACACATTGACCGTTGGGGGCAAATTGCCAACCGTGATAGGGACAGCGAATATTGCCATCGACCACGATACCTCGGGAGAGTTTGGACTGCCGATGGCAGCAGGAGTCATAAACCGCCGCAGGTTTACCATTTTGATCCAGCCAGATCACCAGTGGTTCACCGAGCAGGGTAAAGGGCTGCGGCCCTGCGTCTAGATAGCTAAGGGGAATGACCGGATACCAAAATCGGCGGAGGACGGGCTGAGCAGTGGCGAGCATGGCAGGTTTGGGATTGATCTAGCTGGCTAGTAGTGATTCTATACCAGTTAATTGAAACGAACATCTTCCCATTATCTTGCTAATGCGTCGGCGTGGGTTGCACCCTTTCCAGACCTACGATTGCCTAGGTCTCTAGAAGCTTTGCGGACAGGATAAACTGAAGGGGTAGGATAATGACTTTGCGTTACATCAAGTAGTACCCAATGTTGCCTATCAATCGCCGCAGAGAATACCTGTATCATAGCCGATCA
This sequence comes from Neosynechococcus sphagnicola sy1, assembly GCF_000775285.1. Lineage (NCBI taxonomy): Bacteria > Bacillati > Cyanobacteriota > Cyanophyceae > Neosynechococcales > Neosynechococcaceae > Neosynechococcus > Neosynechococcus sphagnicola. The sequence goes on from NZ_JJML01000024.1 coordinate 62,716, forward strand.
ACTTTCGGCGGTTGATCTATGATGGTTCTGGTAGAGTGCATTGATTCAGTCAAACTGGTTGTGTACTGCGAGTTCAATCTATATTGCCATCGCCCTTTGACGATTTCAACCCGTAGAGCCTATAAATTGCTACCACAATCTCTAAGCACAGCTTCGTCCCTTGTCTGCAAATCGCAGGGAGCGTAACGACTCAAATCAGCGGCGGCAGTTCCCTTTCGCAATGCATTGGCGATGTTCGTCCGTCCGCTGCATTTGAATTGTTGGACTGCTTATGCTACGACTATTGCAGCGTTTTTTATCAGGTGATGTTGGCTCAAAATGTAAAACCATTATTTGCTCTGGTCGTAACCCTAACGACTCGTAGGTTCGCCCGTTGCGATCGCTGAACTCAACTTCAAACGCCGTGCCATTTGCTAATATCTCAACCACAGTCCCTACCTGACCTCGCCACAGGTTGTATTGAGGTAGATCAACCGTCAAAGCCACAACATCCAACAACTTGGCTGTACTATTCATCAGATTACCTCCACTCACTACAGGGGATAACAGGTCGTTAATCTTGGAATCTCCGAGCCATGCTCGATGATCCAGCCACTCCGTAGGATTCCACTTCTATTTTGCCATTCGATTGTGAAATCTAAGGTGTAGCGTTGACCAAACGCGTCTTGCCTCCCCAGATTGGCTTCTTGACCTTTAGAGGATGTTTTAAAAGGGTCGTCTTGAGCCTCAAATACGACTCAGTGGTGCAATCTAAAATCCATAAACCCTGATTCTGTCGTAGCGGTCTCTAGGTGGTCTGAGTGGTTGGATACACCCAGGAAGACTTTTAAAACATCCTCTTAACGACCTCCAACAGAATTTGACGCAATTCTTCGGCATTATCAGTAGTCATCCCAAGAATTGAGGAAAAAAGCCGAGCTTTGTGTTTCCCATCGTCGTGTTCTGGATTTAGGCAATAGTCACGAAGTTTACGAATATCAACCACAGCTTTTTCGGCATTTGGAATGGGCATAGAAGGAACGCTACTGATGAGCGATCTCAAGGTTATCTCGAAACCAGATAATTCTTGAAACTACCTTGGTGCTTTACGCCAACCGTTGGAGATCGCCTCTGACTCTGAGCAAAACCATCTCTCTCCAGTTACTGGATCAATAACAGTTGACTTGTAATCTTGCATACCTGGAAGGTGATACAACTTGTTTCCTGCCTCAATTGAAATATTGCCTTTAATCACACAACCGGGCTGCGTAATAGACGTGATTGGCGAGGGAGAACGGCTACGACTAAACTGCATTGTAATCAAAGCGATGGCAGCTAGAATGACAACACCAACAAAAGTTTCGAGCAAACTACCTTTTCTGTTTTTCCTTTTAGTAGGCAAAGGTTGAGGTACAACACCTTTAATAGAGGCTCTGGCAGCACGTATCTTACCATCAGGCTCAGCAACTTTCTCGTATAGGATCGTGTCTCCAACCTTTGGACGAAGACTTGCACCTTTCAGCGCACTGATATGCAAAAAAACTTCTTTTACACCATTATCTGGCTTAATGAAACCAAAGCCTCTGTCATCCTTCCAAGTTGTTAGTTGCCCCTTCTGTAAAGCAGGTTTCATGCAATAGCCTCATGGTGATACCCATTTTGTAGTTTGCCCAAACGCAATCGCCTCACCAACACCCTCAAAACCGTGCCACACAGACAATCTCAAAGCAGGTTAGTCTTTGATGCCCATAGGTAATATTGCTGTACCGTCCCAACCGGGATATGAAGCAGCCCAACGACCAAATTGAGCGACAGCAAACAACCTTGAACTTCCACATCGGCAGCTTGCATCTGTCCACTCCAATGATTTGTTAGCTGAGAGACACACCGATCACTCCCCAACTAAGCCTCACAAATCGCCTCCTGAGCGTTTTCGGATGAGCGATCGCCCTTTGACGATTTCAACCCGTAGTACCTACAAATCTCTACGACCAGCGATCGCCCTTTGACGATATCAACCCGTAGAGTCTATAAATCCCGACCAAAATCTGTAAGTACAGCCTACTCCGTTGTCTGCAAATTGCAGGACGTGTAACATAGTCGTCAGCGTCTTGAAATTCCCAAGGAAAAACACGTGTGACTACGTGTTTGTAACCGAGGTAAACGCAATTCGGTAGGTAGACTAGTTGAACGAAGGGAGAAGATTCAAATTCTTTCTTAATAAAACACTCTCCGGGTGATGGCAAAAGCCAAGGTAATAAACCAAAGCCAGAAAACTGATGATTAACTATTTCTTCGAGGTTTTTTATCGCCTCTAGGGCAAGCTGTCGATCGTTAAGCTCGGTTGTTAAATTGAAGTGAAGTGCGTTGTTCCGCTTCTCATTTAAGAGCCGGAAGCTTATTGTTGCCTCGGCCGTTAGAACACCCCACTCCGCCAAGGTGTCGATTACAAGCGGCCAATAATCGAAGGACTTTTTTCGGTAGACCATTTTGTACACAGGGTGACTTTTGTAGCAATCTCGTAACCCAATGATGAGGTGGTTAAGAATGCGCTCACCTAGAGCACAAGCGGCGGTTAGCGCTGGATAGTATTGGCCGAAAACAAACGCATGCCGGGATTGAGAAAGAAATCGATTATGATAGGCGACAACGGAAAACGGCTTCGGTCCAAGCGCCTTAAAATTTTCAAGCTTTGCGTCAAAACTATCTTCTCCGTACTCGGCCCTAAGCCGAGCAATTGTTCGCTCTTGGTTCTGAAGGTGCAATTCTTTGACATGATCCTCCCAGTGCTGCTGAATAGGATCAAACGTGAGAGCTCTGCTATCAAAATCAATGACGATGACGCGGTACCGTTTCATTGGGCGCTAACGTTCCAGTTCAGCCGCTGCCAGCAACCTTTCCATCGTCACCAAGATCTCCCTTCAGTCCGCTCCAACCGGGTTCTTAGGCTGCTGACGCTGCGCAACCTGGAGCAGTAGTCGCAGTGCTTCATTTACAGATGTATCAGTCGGGAAAGCTTTGGCAATATCAGGATCTAAGAGAACCAAATTGGTTCCTGCTCGATATCTTTCAACATACTTGCCTCTGACCCCTCCCGCCATTTTGGAGAAGTCGTATTCAGAACGTAGTTCATCTTCTAGCTCCTCAACTTCCTTCTTCATAAAACCTCTTTTCTTGGCGAGTAGCTCCTCGGGCACTGATAATTGCACTGATAATTCGAGTTAAGTTTATATATTCTGTTATAGCCACATTTGGCTACAACAGTTGTAGCGATCCATCCTCCATTGATGCGACCAATTCTGCCAACCATTCCTGCATACTGGCATACTCAATCGGGCGATCCTCATCTGCTTTCCAGAATGCCACCAGCTTACCAGGCTGAGAGCCATTCACCACAGTCACGTCCAAGCAAAGGTGACTGCCGCCACCATTGTCCAAAAACGGTATCCAGGAGAAGTGCCACCATCCCGGACGGTCAAAATCACACCCGACGAAATTATCCATGATCTGCTTCGACGAGGTGACGTCCTCCAAGCTCATGAACATGCGGTTTCCCTGCAACGATTTGAAGTAGTCATGCTGCTGTCCATTGCGCCAGCGGTAGAGCTGGCGGAATTCAGTTGGCAACGTCAACGCGAATCGCTCCTCAAAGGCATCCAGTTGGGCATCGGTGACACCGAGCTGGAGTTTGGCGTAGTAGTCGGGTCGATGAGCTGCAAGCCATCGACCCATCCGCTCGATCCATGCTTGCATGATCGGATTCGGGGTGGTTTCAATTGTCCGCACAATTATTCTAGGGGCTTGGGCTTCTTCAATGACAAATTTGCTAGTTAAACACCTCAACGCTTTCATAATCACAGCAGAGCCGCTAAATCTTTGCTTAGCCTCTTGAAGAAGGTGCCATATCTCCTCTCGATCATGTTTTCTATAGGATACGTTCCAGGGATCAGGCTGCCAACGCCACTTTTGAGCCAATAGAAACTCATTTACTGCCCATAGTTCTAAAACTTCATTGGACATTTCTACTAGCGATCCATCATAAATTTCTGTGGCGATCGCACCTTCTGCAAATAGACGATCGCCCAAGGCTGCTACTGGTTCAACCGATGGCGGTATATTTTGTGCGATCGTATCCCAGACAGTCTGACAAATCAGGGTGGGGACTACAATTTGTCCATTCAATTCCACGCTGTTAGTGAGCAGACATTCAACGAGTTCACCGCTACTCCGGTTTATGTCAAGGTCGTCAGGATAGGACGAATCCTCCTCACTGCGAGTAAGGTTACCTGCCTGCTGTTGAGCAAGAAAGAATTTACAGATTAGATCCCTGTTGGCACTCTCTTTTCTCTCCTCGGAGGGATACAGCCCCTTAAGCGGTAACGCTATGGGAAAGTAGAGATCGTTATCACGATCGACTTGTAAGCAGATCACGATAACAGCACCATCAATTGCTAGGCTGACTCCGGTAATGTCACACCTGTATTGGTCAAATTCCATGACATCATCTCCGGTAGTTAACCTGTCTCGGATCTGGCTTGATAGAATTATAACCAAGTGCAATATTCATCGTCATCGCTGTAGTCCTGTGCTTCAAGATAAGTAGAGAGGAGAGCCCACTCTTGCTCGTTTAAGCTACCTTGAAGCAGTTCAAGCTGAGTGAATCGGGTAAGTAAAAGCTAACGATTAGCAATCAGGGTTTCAAGCTGTTGGCGAATCTGCCCACTGCGATCGCGGAAGACGCTGATCCAAACAGATGTATCAATCAGCAACATGACGAGTTCCGCGCAGAGCCTTGTGATCAAAGTCTGGAACCAACTGGATTTGCCCCGCAAGGTCGAGAAGGCTTTTCTTACGGCGAGATCTCACGAATTCTTGAAGAGCAAGATTTACCAGTTCTTCTTGGGTGGTGAGGTTAGTCATCTGAAAGGCTTCGTTGAGGAGCGATTCATCAAGGTTAAGGGTAATTTGCATAGATATGGATATTGGATTGAAGTATGCACAATTATTCTCTTCACATTTTAACCTGATAGATGAACACCCCACTTCTAGGCATATCTTTGTTAGTTAGCTCTGAAGCCTTAAATTACTTGTTTTGGCGCAATGCCCTTTCAAATCGCTCCGCCAAAATAACGGTTATAAAAGGCTCTAAAAATCCTCGAAAAAATGGAATTGAGCGCATCATAGATAATGACATAAGCGTTGGATCAACTGATTTATTAAGAATTCCTAGAATTGCACTTTCTGCGGCTTTACGAGTATACGAGCGACAGACAACATTCGCATTTTTCATATATACCTCGATTAATTCAGACGTGTTATTTACAGAAATCAACTCAAGGTAAACACGAACCCCTGGAATCAATAGCTCAATGTTCAAATCGAGTTCGCCATTCTGACGCTGTAACTCACTAATTTTCCCAAAGCCGACTTCAGGCTCAGTCTTGAGGCTGTAACCAACAATCTTGGCATTATTATCTAGCCGTATCAGAACTGGGTGATTTCCAACCGCTTGGTTTCCTGAATTGAAAACTTCAAGATTGAACAGAAAAACAGATGTTGCCTGCTATGCCGCATATTTCACTTCTAATTTACTGCGAATCGTATCTGCAAATGTCAACAATGAAAATGCGTCGTTAATAACGCAATCAATTCGTCTAACTCGGCTTGTCTTTTGCTAGATGAAGATGGATGCTGCTGCGGTTATTGCTGCTCCAACAACCGCACCAATAATTGCCGCAACTGTAGGATTTTCATGCCAACTCATCTATATGTATTACTCCTCATTAAGTGAGCAAGACTGTCCAGCTAACGCGCCGCTCCACTGGCGCGTTAGGCGTTACGTTTTCTCCTTCGACGTCCAATTCGATACTAGACACGCCAAATATTCTTGAAATGATTTGTGTATGACGGGCGATTCTACCGATGGACTCCAAGTGATCACAGGATATCCTTCGGGGTCCCCCGGTATCTCCGGTATGCACAAGCAATCGAGCTGTTCATCGAATCCGAGCGTAAGGCCTACGTAGCTAGTTGGGATCTTTCGCGTTCTTCGCCTGCGTCTCCAGTAACTATTTATTCGGATGATGTGACTAGGTGATTGAAAATCTGGTCCGAGGCTTGCGAACAGGCAATGAAATTTGTCGCTGGTTTTTGCCAAGTTCGTAAGCGTAGTGGGCAAAGCTGTCTGAAAATGCTCTTCTATCCTTTTAATGCTGTCCGGGTCAGGACGCGGATGTCTCGGAAAGCAGTCGACCAGACAACGGTCAAAAGTGGCAAAGAGGTCATCCATGGGATAAGTGACGCCTAACGGCTGAATTCAGCGGCGGCAACGATACTCTGCATCTCCGAAAGGATGTCCATACCGTCCGCTGCAACCGAATTGTTAGACCACTGCATTTAGAGAGGGTAGCCAGGGAATATCTGTAACGCCTGGTTCATAACCAAGTTGTTTGATTAGTGTTGTGATCTGTCCTCGATGATGAGTTTGATGATTGAACATATGTGTCACCAAAATCGAGGCAGGTAGCACACGGCGTTTTCCGTCTACGTTGCTTGTGTACTCAAATGGTTGTCTGAGCCACAATGGATCAAGCTTTATAGACCATTCTAAAATTTGCTGATCCATCTTCTCTCTCTCTACTCTTAGCTCTTCAAAATCCGCATATAGTTCCTGCCCGATCGCTGCGACTGAGAATGAGTTGTTGGTAAAACGTCCCATCCATGCCTTGTCGCCATAGAGTAAGTGATTCAATGTTCCATGAATAGACTTAAAGAAAGCACCAAGATCTTGTTTACGTTTTTCGTCAGGAATCATTAAACAAACCGAATACAGGCTCTGATTCATCCAGCAATTATACTCAGCCATTAGTTGGTAGTAGCTACCGTTATACATACTCATCAACTTCAACCAAAATACCTAGCAAACCTGTAATTCTCAATTCTAAGCGATCGGCTTCTGCTCGACCACGACGCTCATCAATCAACAGCAAATCAGCATTGAGTTCCAGGGCAAGAGCGATCGCTTCAGATTCACCCGGATCTAACCTCGCCTCATTTTGAAGCAGTTGAACAACGCTGAGGTCGGTCACTTGTCTAACTTGAAGCCAAGCAGCAGATTGCGCTTCAAGCGTTCCAGGAACAGGGGGATCGATATCTGCGAGTTCCCGATCCACCGCTTCAGGAACGGTGACTTGACTGTAGAGTTGTGGCAGAAGGGGCAAGTTTGAATGGCGGCTAGATTCGTGATTACTGATGTATCGCTAATGACAATCACAGTGTATCGCTAATGACAATCACAGTCGCCCCAACTCCCGTAGGTTTTTCAAGTCCAGCTCAAAATCCTCCACATCGTAGGAGTAGAGGGGAATATGGCGCTGTTTGAGGAGTTGACGAAAGGCATTGGATGTCATCTCTGCGAGTTGACTCGCATAACCCAGGGTTAAACGAGCGGTTTGAAACAAGTGTAATGCGATTTCTTGGCGAAACTCGCTCGGGGTAAGCCGAGACGCTTGCAGGATTTCGTCTGAAATGATGACACTCACAGTAGGATGACCTCGTCAGGTGTAATTTTAGGGTGACTTTCCTCTATTGCTCACGCTGCTTTAACCATTGTCGCATTGAGACTGATCAGGACTTTATGTAATACGTCAATATCAAGGTTTCCGGGCGCGTGAGCAAACGAGCGGTATATCTGGTTTTGGGCGTCAACCGCGAGGGCAACAAGGAACTGTTGGGATTGTGGATTGGAGAAGCTGAAGCTGAAGGAGCCAAGTTCTGGCTGAAAGTGCTAACGGACTTGAAGAACCGGGGGCTGAAGGACATCTTGATTGCCTGCTGCGACGGGCTGGTGGGCTTTCCCCAGGCAATCGAGGCACTGTATCCCAAAACTCAAGTTCAGCTATGTATCGTGCATCTGATTCGCAATTGCCTGCGCTACGTTCCTTGGAAGGATGCTAAAGCGGTAGCGGCAGACCTGAAGCCAATCTATCAAGCCACCACGCTTGAGGAGGCCGAAGCAGCCCTAGATGCGTTTTCAACCAAATGGGATGCCCTTTATCCGGCGATTAGCCAGATTTGGATTCGGCATTGGGACAACGTCATTCCCATCTTTGATGATCCAATGGATATTCGCAAAGTCATCTACACCACCAATGCCATTGAGTCGCTCAATCGCTCATTGCGCAAGGTAA